>JASBSE010000351.1 GCA_030149115.1 Winogradskyella sp.
ACATTAACTGTTAATTCTTTTCAAACCGATCAACCTATCTCAAAAACCTTGTTTACTTTTGACGAAAGTAAATATGCTGATTACTACATCAATCGAATAGACTAAGGTTTTATAATACTTATTGTGTGAAAATACTAGATAGGTACATACTTATCACGTTTTTAAGGACGTTTTTTAGCGTCTTTATTATATTCATGTTCATCTTTGTACTGCAAGGTGTATGGCTTTATATATCTGAGCTTGCTGGTAAAGACTTAGACGTTTCTGTAACAGCGAAATTTATTCTTTACTATATGCCAAAGCTTATTCCTTTGGTTGTACCTCTAACCATATTATTGTCTTCAATTATGGTTTTCGGAAATTTTGCTGAGAACTATGAGTTTGCAGCAATGAAATCTACCGGAATATCACTTCAACGTGCTATGCGAAGTCTAAGCGTCTTTATTGTTGCACTTGGTATTGCCTGTTTCTTTTTCGCTAATAATGTTATTCCTTGGGGAGAATATAACTTTTATAACCTCAGAAAAAACATAGCAAAAGTTAAGCCTGCTCTCGCAATTGCTGAAGGTCAGTTTAATGAAATTGGTAACATCAATATTAAAGTAGATAAAAAATCAGGAGATAGAGGTCAATACTTAGAGAATGTTGTTATACATGATAAAAGTTCGGCCAGACTGGGAAATTTTAAGGTTATTATCTCTGAAAAAGGCGAATTAAAAAGCAGTGAAGATTCTAACGTATTGCAGTTAGAACTTATTAATGGAAACTACTACGAAGAAATTATAGATAAAGATATTCGTAAAAACATTAATAGACCTCATGCTAGAAGTTATTTTGATAGTTACACAATTAATGTTGACCTAGAGATTCTTAACGATGAAGATCTTGATGAAAAGAACTATAAAGACAAGCATTCAATGTTAAACATTGACCAGCTGAACTACACAATAGATAGCTTAAAGGGGCAACGAAATGAAGATTATAAAACCTTATCCAACACACTTTACAATAGAACAACGTACGCTGCTTTAAACCTTAATATTAGTACGGAAAAAGATTCTTCTTTTGTCGGTAACGTTATAGACCTTTTTCCTGCAAGCAAAAAAGGGCAAATTATAAACCTTGCATTAAACTCTGCAAATAGCACTAACCAAATTATAGACTCTAACAAAAAGAACTTTGAAACCAAGTCTATACATTTAAACAAACATATCATTGCTTTTCACGAAAAATTTGTGCTAGCAATTGCCTGCATCATTTTATTTTTTGTTGGAGCACCACTTGGAGCTTTAATAAGAAAAGGTGGCTTAGGCTTACCAATCGTAATTGCTGTTGTACTATTCTTAACGTATCACTTCTTTGGTATATTTGCCAAAAACAGTGCTGAAAAAGGAAGTTTTAGTCCAATTATAGGATCTTGGCTATCTACAGCAGTTATGCTTCCTTTAAGTATTTATTTAACATCTAGAGCTACTAATGACAAAGGAGCTTTTGAAATTGAATCTATACTTAAACCTTTAAAAAAGTTTTTTAGGCTTCAAAAAAATGAAATAAGAGATAAATCGTATTTAGATAAAACATCTGAAGACTACAAAACGCTTCTAAGTTTTGACAACTCAAAGCTTATTCAAATTGTCAAAAACCATAGAGACTTTGACTATAAATACGAACACAAGAACTCAGCTATTTCTATACTAAACGAAAGAGGAATTACAGTTCAGGAACTGAGATTAGCTGGTCATTTGTCTAGTAGAAAGCATGATGAAATTATAAGTCTAAAAAATGAATATGAAGAAGATTCTAAACTAGCGTTTATCTTTTATGTTATAATGACTCCTCTAAATATTCTTGCCGGGGTATTCAACAACAATGGCCCACAGTCCTTAGCAATTGTATTTTTTGTATTAGGTATTATCGCATTCTTAATTTTTGTAATTGCCCTTATGAAATCTATATCAAAACATATAGATTTATTTAAGGCTCTTGGTAAATCTAGAAGTGCCAATGGTGCTATACTATACTTTCTTGGTCTACCACTCTATTTTATATTTTATTTTGTTCAAAAGAATCAAATAGAAACAGAGTTATTTAAGGTAAGAGTAAAAGCGGTAAATAGAGAGGAACTTTCAGAGCAATCTAAAACACTTCTTAAAGATTATAAAGATTATTCTAATACAAGTTTGGTTAGTTATATTTTAAGTGTGTTTTTTATAGGTTTACATTTTATTACAAAAAATAACAAACTTCCTGAAGTAGCTGAATCTTCTCTCAACTTAGGGTTTATAGCTTTAGTTTTCTTTGTTATTTATATTTTTGTAGATGGTTATTTCTATTTAAAATTCTATAAATCTACCTCTAAAAAAGAGGAGCATCTTAGTAGTTTTATTTTAATAATACTATTTATTGTATATCCTGTAAGATATATTCTTACACGAAATAAGATCAAGCAAGACTTCGGTTAAGAAAACTCAATATCATCCAAAATAACTGTATCTTTGCGTTACTAAACTTTTAGGTTATGACTACTAAAGCTATGGACACAAAAACCAAGTTAAATACTATTGAAGAAGCTATAGAAGATATTCGTCAGGGCAAAGTAATTATTGTTGTTGATGATGAAAATCGTGAAAATGAAGGTGATTTTTTAGCTGCTGCAGAGAAGGTAACTCCGGAGATGATTAACTTTATGGCTACTCATGGTAGAGGTTTAATTTGTGCTCCACTCACAGAACATCGCTGTGAAGAGTTAGAACTTAACATGATGGTAAGAAATAATACTGACCCAATGGAAACGGCTTTTACAGTTTCTGTAGATTTGAGAGGTAATGGTGTAAGTACAGGAATTTCTGCTAGTGATAGAGCTAAGACTATAAAAGCATTAGTCAATAACGATACAAAGCCTTTTGAGCTAGCTAGACCTGGGCATATTTTCCCATTAGTTGCAAAAGAAGGTGGTGTATTGAGACGTACTGGCCACACAGAAGCTGCAATAGATTTTGCACGTTTAGCTGGTTTTGAACCCGCTGGAGTTATTGTAGAAATAATGAATGAAGATGGAACCATGGCGCGTCTTCCTCAATTGCTAGAGGTTGCCAAAAAGTTTGATTTAAAGATTGTTTCTATTGAAGATTTAGTGGCTTACCGTATGGAGCACGACTCTTTAATAGAAAAGAAAGAAGATTTTAATATAGAAACACGTTTTGGTAAGTTTAGACTCAGAGCATATTTACAAACTACCAATAATCAAGTACATATTGCATTATCAAAAGGCATATGGAAATCTGATGAAACGATTTTAACACGTGTTAATTCTACACTGGTTAATAACGACATTCTTGGTACACTAACCAATAATGCTGACCAAAAACTAGATGATATGTTTAACGCTATCAATAAAGAAGGAAAAGGTGCTATTATCTTTATCAATCAGCAAGCCCAATCTATGAACTTACTGTCGCGTTTATCTGTTTTAAAAGAAAATCAAGAAGAAGGACAATTAGTTAAAGCACCTAGAATCTCTATGGATTCTAAAGACTTTGGTATTGGAGCTCAAATCCTTCATGATTTAAAAATTAGTAAAATAAATCTCTTATCTAACAGCTTACAGACCAAACGTGTTGGTATGATTGGTTATGGCTTAGAGATTGTAGATTATGTTGGTTACTAATCAATAACTTCAAAGGTTTTTAATAAGCCTTTTTCTTTGGAATTAGGTATTTCAGAAATAATAGCATAGTTTCCTGGTGTAAGCGAAGCCATAAAATAACCTGTTGCTCCTGCTTGTAAATCATTAATTCCTCCCAAGAAAGTTAGTCCTTTTGGAGCTGGTGACCTAAACGCATTTAAATCTGCTGCATTTATCCAGTTATTCAATGTATCGACTAAGACAAAGTCATCTAACCTAACGAGATTAACATCATGCCCTAACATGGTTTTATAAGTCGTTTGGTCTTTAAAATGTACTCCAAAAATATGATCTCCAGCTGTAATAGAATCGTTTAGAACAATCCCTTCTTTTGAAGATACAGAAAGATTAACACTAGCTTTTGGTGGTTCCAATTGGCTTTTTTGCTCAGTAACAATAACCTCTTTAAGCATTCCGTAATAGACATGAGCCATACCATTGGGCATTCTCACATAGCATTCCATGGCGTAGATTCCTGGTTCTAAATAAAACGTAGATTCTCCAACAACGTTTGGTGAAATCAATCCTACGCCACCTGAGACTTTAACTTTAGAAAACCAAGTGGGAATAGTTTCAAATTGCTTTAATCCTTCATCTACTTTTCCTTGAAGTAAAAGTTCTGTTGCTTTTTTAAAAGGAGGAATTAGCTCGTTTTTATAGTTAGCAATACGAATGCCTTCTGGTAATTTTTCAAGCAGAAAAAAATGAACCTCATTAGATTTGTTTTGGTACTTAAACGTATTCCAGCCAGCTTCTAAAGTATCCTTCATTTGAAATTCCATACCTTCCGAAACTACTTTAATAGGTTTATAAATTTCAGTAACTGAGAATTTATTCGAAGATTCGCTTTTATCTGACTTACATGACATAAAGAATGCCATTAATAGAATAATAGCGAGTTTTAAATTTGTATTTCTCATAACCTTTTAATCTACAACAAACGTTTTTAGCATACCTTTTTCGTCTGCTTTTGGTGTTTCTGAAACCAATACGTAGTTTCCAGGCTCCAGCACAACTTCAAAATAACCGGTCTCACCTGCTTCACAGTTATTCATGCCTCCAAGAAACTCAAATTGATCTGGCGCAGGTGTTCGCAAACCATCAGGATTCATCCAGTTTAGCCAATGCACTAACGCATTCATATCTGCACCTTCTTTGTATTTAATTAAATTGACATCATGTCCTGAAAAATGCTCATGAGGCACTTGGTCTATAAAATCTACTTTAAAAACAGTTTTACCAGCTGTAGGCTTTCCACTAAATTCATATCCATTTGTGCTAGAAACACTCAGCGTATGAGTTGCTTTTGAAGGTTTGTGATCTGTTGGTTCATCCACAACCGTGATAAACTTCCACATCCCATGAGAAGTATGCCATTCGCCATTAATCGCTTTCACGTAGCATTCCATCATATATTTGCCAGGCTCTAAATTGATGGTTGATACTGCTGTTTTACCTGGTGATATAAGTCCTGAGCCACCAAAACGTTTAACATCGTAAAACCACGTTGGAATCGTACCAAATGCAGCCATAGCACTGTCTACCTTTTCTTCAATTAAATATTTCATTCCATCGTCAAATACTGGCATTAAATGATCTGTAATGTCAGATTTGACTATACTGTCTGAAGGCAATTTATCCATTAAGAAAAAATGTACTTCACCAGATAAATTCTTATAACTAAATGTTGTCCATCCAGACCTTAGAGTATCTAAAGTTTGAAATTCCATAGCTCTAGTAATAACTTCTACTTGACCGTAATTTTCATCACTTGCAGTGTCTTCTATTGGTTCTGTTTTCTTTTCATTTTTGCAACTGGAAACAATAAGCACCATAAGTAACATAAGAATAGATGATTGAGCTCGCTTTATAATTTAATTATTTGATTTTTAAACTGATATAAATTTAGTTAATTAAATTTTTAAGTTGAAATTCTTTAAAAATCACCCAAACATCTTCTTGTTGAAATCCAGTAACTTTTAAATTGACTGCAAAACGATCATTATAAAAAAACTCCAAGATGTATCTATTTTGACTTTTATCAAAGCGCTCCTTTACAATTGTACCCTCGTACTCTTTTGTTTTGATATAATCTCCATAGTCTTCTTTATTGGTTTTATCATATTTAATAGCCCTATATACAGTTGTGGCTGCCGAACCTTTTTTTCCGGCACCATCAATAATCCTCAATTTTATTTGCTTACTGGTATTTTGCCCATAGGTTGCAAAAGCTGTGGAAGTGCCTGCCATATCCAAAGCATCGCTATTTGTTTTTGGTAAACCATATATTGTTTCGGGGAAAAACGCTTTTAAAGTCTCTACAGAAATTGGTGTGAGGTTTTTTAAGGCTTCTGATTCTTCTGCCAAATCCCTTGCACCTTTTACAAGGTTGTTACCTGTTTTTATTTTATCTGCAATAGTATTAGTGTCTTTAGCATCCTTTTTTTCATCATTGCCACAAGACAGCAATAAAAACACTATTAACAGTAAACTATAATTGTTAAGGTATTTCATGATAATAATTGGATTTCGTTTTTATTAATTTTTACTAAAATTGAAATTGTATTCCTGAGCATTCGGCAGCTTTACAGTTGCAGGTTCGTAAGTATAAATTGCAGAAGCTCCATCAGGATTTGTGATTTCTGCCAATCGTTCTTTATGATCAAACAACACAGTAGATCCAGCTTCTTTGCCATCTGTTAGTGTAAACTTGGTACAATTAGAATTCCCTCTGCATTCCACTATCTCTTCTTTAACATTATCTGCTCCCCTAAAAATTTTTGGATGGTACATAAATGCCCATTCAACTATTGGGTATCGGTCTGGATATACCCTTATTTTATAACCGTTATATACAATGGGTTCATTTGGAAACTCTAAATCTACCGTTTTGCCATTGACTTTAGGTAACACAGCACCTGGCATACCCTTATTTCCTTTGCTAAACATCTTTGTTATATTCTTGCCCATATTCTTAACCTGACTAAACGGTATCTTGTAATATTGTCCTTTTTCACCAGAATAGATATAACCATCTTTGTCCCAATACACTGGGTCTGGATTTTTACCTTTGCTGTGATATTCCATACGCATTGCCATGGTATCAAAATCTAAATAGGAAATAACTTTATCATGTTTATGCTCCATCACAAGCTTAATATCTTCATCTATCTCTACTTCTATAGTTGAATTACTTTCAGTATCATCATTATTAGAATCATCATTTTCTGAATTATCAATAGCCAAATCACTAATCTTTACATCTTGACCATCTCCATCATCTTCATCCTCACGGTCATCAATAATATCACCATTGCCATTGGTATCTATTCCATTACCTGGTTTGCTATCGGGATCTTTTACACTACAGCTTATAATTTCGCCAGTGGTCATTAAATCACTATTATCCATAACCACAACCAAAATGGTCATCACGGCTCTACTCCACTCCTTTAATGTACCTACTTGCCATAGTTTTGTGTCTTGATTATAAGAACCTTGAGTAACTGAAATATTGGTTATACTGTAACTACTTGGAATGTGAACTTTTGAAACGATATCCTTAGCGATTGCTGGTCCTTTATTATTAACCGCTATTGTAAAAGTAACTGCTCCACCCAATTGTGTAGATTCTGGTTGTACACTCGCCTGTAAGTGTAAATCGGCCTCACTATTTTGAGTTTTAGTACTACTTGTTACATTTTTATTCTTCTCTTTTTTATTAGGCTTTGATGTAGCAACACCGTCTATGGCTTGTTCTGTCTTTTTTGAAACTATTTCATCTGTTTTATTTAATAGTGTACGTTCCGCAGCTGCCTCTGCTTTCTTTTTAAGCTTTTTTAAAATCTGTGCCTCAGTTGAAAAACTAATGGTTAAACAAGCTAGGAATAGTATTAGATATTTTGGTTTCATGATTGCGATTTTAATAGTTTAATAATTCAAATTTTATCCATGCTGCACCTCGCTCACCATTATTAGCAGTTGTATTACCTAACGAAATAGGGCCTTCTAAAGTTTTACCAACTTGGCGAACCCATAGTTTTGCATTAGGACCACTATCAAAAGTTTTAAATAAACCATATTGTGCTTTCATTATTTCTGGATCATGAAAAGGCGTATTAAAACCTTCTAAACTTTTGTCTTCATTTGCTTTAATTAAATCTGAAACGATTTGGTTTATGTCAACTTCTATATGTGAGTCATATAAAACCTTAAATTTTGTTCCGGTTAGATTATTATCTGCTAAAAGGCTTCTAATCAAAAAATTTGATGATGAACCATTAAGCTCGTCAGGTGTTATTTCAAAAACCAAAGCATTCATAACATTACTTTCTTTTTTTCCAGTTTGCGCTAATCTTATATAAGGATCTTGATTTTCGTGAGAAAGCGTATTGTGGTTATACTCGCAAGGGTAATCATCATTACAATTAAAATTAATGCCCTTATTACCCCAAATTTTATTTACTGCTGTCTTATTACTTCCGTTTGACTTATAGTCGATAGACTGCCAAAATGAATATCTTGAATCATTGCTTCCAGATCTTTTAATGCACAACAAATCTGTTAAGGTCACTTTTAGCTTTATTGGCTTTTCAGGAAGCTCAAGGGTTAATATTTGTGGATCAATCGTTGTAGTTGCTATGGGTGTAAATGTGGCATCTTCATCAATACTTGTATCTTGTGTTACACCATTAGGCGTGTTGATTGTAGAGCTTATTGTACCTGTTTGCCCTGTAGCATTTGCTGTTTGCTTACCTTCTGCTTTAAGAAAAACTATACCGTTTTGGGATTTTAGTATTTCTGTATTTGTAGTTAAGTTGAACTGATTGCCTAGAGTAAAAGAATCGCCTGGTATAAATGAGCCTCCGGATATGAAAGAATCTCCAGGTATGAATGAATCCCCAGGTATGAATGAGTCTCCGGGTATGAATGAGTCTCCAGGTATGAATGAGTCTCCAGGTATATAATTTTTAGTGGTTTCAAACGCTAAAACAGCATTATCAATAGGTGTAATAGAATAATTACCATAGAGTATTCCTTTATAAAATGAGCTATTTGGATATTTTTCTTTAACCTGAGTGGGATCTGTCATTGTTTCATAAAGCTCAATGTTTTGAACCTTTTTCGTCTTACTATCCACAACTAAAATAACTTTAGTCCCTGTGTTTGTTTTAGTTTGAATGGTATTTCCATAGATTTGAATATTTGTAAACCCTATTTTAGCATCAAATTGTGAATCATTTATTCCGCCTCCAATAGATACCATGGTTGGTTGCATCTTAAATCTTGGAATATTTAAAATGAGCTTGTCGTCCATTAAGATTTTTAATTTTCCTTCTGAAACCTCAATTTTTATGTGTCTCCAGACTGGATCTAATGTTTGAAACTCTTTTATATGATTTTTAGATCCTCCCATTTCTGGATGGTTCCAATCCGTTTCTAAACCATCTCTATAAATTATAAACGGTTTGTAACGTATGTCACCTTTTTGGTAACCATATGCACCATCCCATAACCTTAATTGAAATCTTTGGCCATAGAGTGAAGATGTTTTATCAAAAAAAATATCGAATTCTACTGTAAAATCCTTACTTAAATAATTGTTGGTTTGGTCATTGACAATTGGTTTAATAATGCCTCCATGCATTAAACTTATCAGTTTGTAACCATCTTGTACATCTACAGTAGCCATACCGCTTACTACATCCCATTGAGAAGGAAAATCACCAATGGTTTCGTTAGCAGCGTTGTCTTGAAAAGTTTGTGAAAAAGCACAAAAACTAAACAATAGCCCTAAAATAGTGTTGTAATACGTTTTCATATATAAATTATTAATATGTTATGTTTATGGATCCAGAAATTGGAAAAAGTGTTTCGCCACGCTCAATCATGCCATTGCCTTTGCCTTCAAAATTCATTATAAGACTGTTTTTGGTGAGCTTAGAAATTGTAATAGTACCCGACCTAAATACAATGCGTTTATTACTTCGTTTCTCTACGTTACGATCTTTATTAAAAAAACTGAGGTCTATAACTATAGCACCTTCATTGGCATCTGGAATGGTATAGGTCATAGGTACGCTTTTCAATACATTTGAACCTTTTAGGTTAAAATTTATGGACACTTTACTTTCGTTAGTGTATATGACATACTGAAGATCATCTTTATCAAAATCTAGCTTTTTCTGAGGATTAATAGCTTCTAATTGCATCGTATGGGTTTCCCCTTCCATGTTTAGTACTACAGCAGCTTTTGTAGTGTTTGATTTTACTGTTTCACCATATTGATTTTCCTCTGAATTATTAGGCTTGCACCCAAAAACCGTTAAAAATAACAATGCACAAATACTTAGTTTAAATTTCATAATGTAAATGCTTTAGTTTTTCTCGTAAATCGAATTCATGCCTTTTTTGAGCAAATCTTGTCCTGGTGTTTTCTTTTCTACTGCTACAGGGACTTTAACATCGCAAGACTCATAGAAATAGGCTATTTTGCCTTTACCCGAACCATAAAAGGGATCGTCTTCTGCAACTATATTAATTTCTACTAATCGATCTTGGTTGTCAAAAAGTGTATATGTACCCTGATAACCTTTCTCCTCTACGCTAAACTTAGTACAGCCCATTTTACCTCTGCAAGACGGTTTTGATTCCTTATAGTTACCAGCAACCATCTCATCTCTAAAGTGATCTGGTTTCAAAACAAATGGAAAATCTACATGCATAAAAGGATATACGGCAAGCCCTTTTTCTTTCATTTCCTCCATACCTTCAAAAATTCTACCTTCTGGCAATTTATAAGCAGATGCCATCATACTTGGTGCCATCATATCCATGCCTGGCATATTCAATAATTGGGATTTATTATGCTGCCCTTCAGTTTCATTATAGGCCACAAAGAAACCCTCACTATCAATGTAACTAGTCTCTGGTTTTCCTGTACGTTGATCTGTGTAGTACGATTGCATAGCGACGGCATCAGCATCAAAATAGATAACCATATCCGATTGTTTGTCCTTATCATAAGAGGTTACCCTAAGATCTGAGGTATACCATGCCCATTTAGCGTCCGTGTTATTGGCTATAGAAGAATTATCAAACTCCATATTGTCTGGATAAGATGTTTCTGCCGTTAGAGTACTATCAGACTTAAGCTCTACTTTGGGAGGATTTACTACAGCGTCTATGGCTTTTTCGGTTTTATCCGATACCACCTCGTCTGTTTTTCTAAGTATGGTTCGCTCTACAGCCTGTTCTGCTTTCTTTTTGAGTTTTTTGAGTATTTGTGCTTCAGAATTTGAGAAAAAACCGATGCCAATAAAAATCAAGAGCATGTGTCTTTGCTTCATTTTTTTGAGTTTTAATCAAATGTATCTTATTCATAAGCTACTAAAACATAGAAATTTACATTCAACACTAACGATTATACAAATTGCTGTTTTAAAGATGTATTTTGTAAATTGTAGAGTATATTATTGATTTTTGACAATCCGTAAACTGCAATAAACAAACTATGTATTGGTTAACACCATTTATGTAGTTCTGCAATACTTAGGATTGGTATGTATATATATTTGAAATAAAAGGTAGTAATATGATAAAGGCTATTATTGTAGATGATGAGTTAAATGCCATCAAAAATTTAAAATGGGAAATAGAAAATTTCAGCAGCAATATTGATATCTGTGATACTTTTACTAATCCTATTGAAGCGATTTCTGCAATAAACTATTTAAAACCAGATTGTGTATTCTTGGATATAGAAATGCCTGAAATGGACGGCTTTCAACTTTTAAGTCATTTAAAATATAGAGATTTCGATTTAATAATAACTACAGCCTATGATAATTATGCCATTAAAGCATTTAAAGAACACGCCTTGGACTACCTATTAAAACCAATAGATTCCGAAGATTTGAACAAAACAATTGATCGCGTTTTAAAAAACAAAAAAGCTAATACTCTAGGCGAAGAAGTAAAAAAAATTTTAGAATCTATAGATACAAAAAAAGTTTCTAAACGTTTGGCTATTCCACAATTGGGCAAGACCATTTATATAGAATTTGATGACATTCTTTTTTGTAAATCTGACGGTAATTACACCGAAATAAACCTAGTAAATAATCAAAAAGAAACGTGCTCAAAAAAGCTGAAGGATATTGAGAAACAATTGAGCAATGATTTCTTTAGGGTTCACCATTCTTATTTGGTTAATCTCAACACTATCAAAGAATTTGTATCCACCGATGGCAGCCACGTGGTCTTAAAAAACAATGTCAGTATTCCAGTGTCTCGATCTAAAAAAAATGACCTTTTAAAGGTATTAAACCCTTGAGCTTGAAACAATCTCCATTAGAATATTTAATAAACCATCCTCATCAAAATGGTTTTCTAACATTTACGTTAGGAATTCTATTTGTTTTATCGGTATATCATTTTTTGCTTTATTTTCAGCATAAAGACAAACTTTACCTACTTTACAGCGGCTATACTTTTTTTATATTTCTATCTCAATTTCAGTGGTTAAATGATGGTTTTCTGTACACCATCATAAAACCAATAGAAGGCATAAAAAAACTACCTGTTGTATTTACAGAGATCTATTTTATACTATACGCCTTTTTTGCTTTTGAGTTCTTAAACACAAAAAATGAGCTTCCAAAAAGGTATAAGTATAGTATTAGAGCCCTATATGTAATCATTGCCTTTTGCGTAATTAAGTTTATAATCTTCTTATTCTCAAAAAACTTTGATATTCTATACAATGGTTACTTTATATTCACCATATTAATGAGTGCGTTTGTCTTGGTAATGTACGTTCCTTTTTTTAAGTCAAAAAGTTTTTTAAAGTATTATATTATCGTGGGTTCTTTGGTACTTTTTTTGACTTCTGTTATTTCATTGTTATATTATCTAGACTTAAGGGCTCAAGAAAAAAGTGTTGAACCAGCTTACAGCATTTTATACTTTGGTTTTATTTTAGAAAATATAATTTTCTCTCTAGGTCTAGGGCATAAACAAAAACTGATTTTAGATGAGAGAGACCAATCCAAAAACAACCTCATAAAACAATTAAAAGAAAACGAACAGCTAAAAGATAAAATACAGGAACAGCTTGAGCGAGATGTAAGAAACCTAAATGAAAAAGCTGAAATTGAGCGGCTAAAAAACCTTGAGATACAATACGATAAAGAACTGGCAGAGTTAAAAGTATCATCCCTTAGAAGCCAGATGAATCCTCATTTTATATTCAATTCTTTAAATTCCATAAAACGTTACATTATAGATAACGAAAAGGAAAATGCCGTCTTTTATCTCAACAAGTTTTCAAAATTAATACGGAAGATCTTAGCTTCAACCGAGTCAAAAGAGTCTACTCTTGAAGAAGAATTGGAAACCCTAAAACTATATGTTAACATTGAAAACCTGAGATTTAACAACACCATAGATTTTAAGCTCGAATACGATACATCTCTAAACTTATCTTCCATTAAAATACCATCATTAATCACACAACCTTTTATAGAAAATGCCATTTGGCACGGGCTATCACTTAATAGGTCTAAAAAAAGAGAACTAAAGGTCTTAATAACCAAGGAAAGAGACTCGCTATTGAACATCAACATTATAGATAATGGTATAGGCAGGCAAAAATCTAAGGAACTGAAAGAAAAAAAACTGCATAAAAGAGAATCGCTAGGCATAAAACTATCTGAAGAACGTTTAATGCATTTTAGCAAAAATCATCAAACAAGCGGATATATTGAATTCATCGACCTCTTTGAAAAAGGATTTCCTTCAGGCACCAAAGTAACTATAGTCTTACCTTTTGAGTAACTATTTTCTGAATAATCTCTGTCATCTTCTCTGCTCTTTCCTCAACTTCTTCTTCTGTCCAAGATAATTTAATAAGGCACGAAATATTTCTACCAATATAATTATCTGATTGTTCGAATGATTTTGTTTGAAGGTATTTTAAACCATCTTTTACTTCTTGAGTAAT
>JASBSE010000359.1 GCA_030149115.1 Winogradskyella sp.
TACAAATCGTAGGTTTCTCCATCTGGTGTTTTTAGCGTATCTAATATTTTTGAAAGCTCTTGTTTAACAGCTTCTCTGAAATAAGGTGCTACACCTAAATCGTGATTGTAAGATTTGTAATTGAGTTCTAACGTTTCATTACTATAAAACTCTAAAGAATCTTTTGCCAAGTAGCCATAATTAACCATTTGGTTGAGCACTACATTTCTTCTATCTTCACTACGCTGTTGATGCACTCGTGGATTGTAGTAGGTGTTAGCTTTTAAGGTTCCGACCAAAGTGGCAGCTTCATTTAGCGATAAGTCTTTCACAGATTTGTCGAAAAACTTTAAAGAAGCACTTTCTATACCATAAGTATTATCAGGAAACGGAACCGTGTTCAGATAAAGCGTTAGAATTTCTTCCTTAGAGTAAATATCTTCAATACGCTTGGCCACAATAGATTCCTTGAATTTATTGATGAGCATACTAAATAGCGCATAATTTTTTCTGCCATATAAATTCTTGGCAAGTTGAAGCGTTATCGTGCTTCCACCACCAGCGCTTTTATCTCTGAGAATTAAATTTTTTACAAACACACGCATTAGACTGATATTATCTACACCATCGTGCTCGTAAAAACGGCTGTCTTCAGTCGCAACTAAAGCATCTATTAAATGCTTCGGAAAATCTTTGAATTCTACAGGTTGCCTGTCATAAATATAATACTTGCCTATTAATTTACCGTTGTGGTCTAAAAGTTGGGTAGCCTGCTCTTGTTTTATAGAACTCAGCTCTTCTGTGGTTGGTAGTTTTCCAAAGAACCCTAAATAAATACTGATATACAGACCAACTAAAAACAGCAAAATGGCACCTGCACAAACAGAAAGCCATTTTACCCATTTGTTTTTAAAAATCTTTTTTATTAGAATTTTGAGTTGGTTGGTACTTACGTTCATTATGAAGATACTTTATTCTATATCTTCAACGTCTGGATATAGGAAATGATTGTATGGAAAACGTGTTACATGAATTTCTCGCACTTCTTGATAGACACGTTTTCTAAATTCGTCCATATTTTCTTTGTTCAATGCTGAAATGAAAAGGGCATTATCACCAACTCTAGACATCCAAGTTTTTTTCCATTCTTCAATGGTAAAATTTGCTTTGGTGCGTTCTTCAACTAAATCGTCTTCATCAAAAGGTTCTGGCTCATAAGCATCAATTTTATTAAAAACCATTATGGTTGGCTTATCCTTGCTTTCAATTTCGTCTAAAATTTGATTTACTGACTCTATATGTTCTTCAAAATTAGAATGTGAAATATCCACCACGTGCAACAACAAATCTGCTTCTCTAACTTCATCCAAAGTACTTTTAAAAGATTCTACCAATTGCGTTGGTAATTTTCTGATGAAACCTACAGTATCACTTACTAAAAATGGTAAGTTGCCGATTACTACTTTTCTTACCGTTGTATCTAAGGTTGCGAAGAGTTTGTTTTCAGCAAAGACCTCACTTTTACTAATCACATTCATTAATGTAGATTTACCTACATTGGTGTAACCAACTAAAGCCACTCGTACCATCTTACCTCTGTTGCCTCGCTGAACAGCCATTTGCTTGTCGATGGTTTTTATCTTAGCCTTTAGCAACGCAATTTTGTCGCGTACAATACGTCTATCAGTTTCTATCTCAGTTTCCCCAGGACCACGCATACCAATACCACCTTTTTGTCTTTCAAGGTGTGTCCACATTCCTTTTAATCGCGGTAGCAGGTATTCACATTGTGCCAATTCTACCTGAGTTCTGGCATAACTGGTTTGTGCACGTTGGGCAAATATATCTAGGATAAGGTTGGTTCT
>JASBSE010000167.1 GCA_030149115.1 Winogradskyella sp.
TCTTTTGCTGAGCCAAATGCAAAATACAGCAGTAAGAAAATTAA
This sequence comes from Winogradskyella sp., assembly GCA_030149115.1. Lineage (GTDB taxonomy): Bacteria > Bacteroidota > Bacteroidia > Flavobacteriales > Flavobacteriaceae > Winogradskyella. The sequence continues at coordinate 45 of JASBSE010000167.1, forward strand.
AGCTAAAGCAATTGGTACCGCAATCATTAAACGTGCTTTGGCACTTTGTAAATTCTCAAATTGTCCGCCATAAGTTATGTTGTAACCAACAGGTAATTTTAGTTGTTGGTCTAGAATGGCTCTTACATCATCTACTACCGATTGCAAATCGCGGTTACGTACATTAATCCCAACGACTATACGACGTTTGGTATCATCTCTTGAAATTTTTGCAGGTCCAGTGGTGTATGTAATTTCAGCTAATTCGCTAAGCGGAATTTTTGTTCCACTTGGTGTATCGACATATAAATTTTGAAGACTGGCTAGGTTTTTTCTATTGTTTTGGTCTAAACGCATCACCAGATCAAAACGCTTTTCGCCTTCAAACACTTGACCAACAGTTCCACCAGCAAATCCCATTGAAATCATTTGATTAACATCAGAAATATTAAGTCCGTAACGGGCAATTTTACTTCGGTTAAAAGATACACTCATTTGTGGCAAACCTTCAACTTTTTCAATGATGATATCTGAAGCGCCATCAACGTCTTTAATTAATTCTTTGACTTCGTCTGCTTTATTGGCTAAAACCGATAGATCTTCACCAAAAATTTTAATAGCAACATCGGCTCTAACACCAGTAATTAGCTCGTTAAAACGCATTTCGATAGGTTGCGTAAATTCGACTTCCATACCAGGAATGATGCTTAGAGCTTCTTTAAACTTATCGGCTAATTCGTCTTTACTTTCTGCGCTTACCCATTCGTCCTTTGGTTTCAGTTTTATAATCACATCACTTTCTTCCATAGACATAGGATCTGTTGGGACTTCGGCAGCACCAATACGACTTACTACTTGATCAACTTCTGGGAAATTTTCTAAAAGAATGTTCTCGATTTTGGTAGTGATTTCGATGGTTTTTCCAAGTGATGTTCCTGTTTTTAAAACAGGTTGAATCACGAAGTCGCCTTCATCTAAAGTTGGTACAAATTCACCACCCATTTTACTAAATAAAAAGATGCTGATAGCTAGTAGAATTCCTGCTAAACTCACCACGATTTTTTTG
>JASBSE010000168.1 GCA_030149115.1 Winogradskyella sp.
GTAGATGAAGACTTTGTATTACAAGTACCAAACCATTTAGACCTTGCAGGTGTAGCACCTGTACTTTGTGCTGGCATTACAACATGGTCGCCTTTACGTTATTGGAATGTCAACAAAGACAGTAAAGTGGCTGTGGTTGGCTTAGGTGGTTTAGGGCATATGGCTATTAAACTGGCACATGCACTTGGAGCACACGTTACCTTATTTTCAAGATCAACAAACAAAATCGAAGACGCCAAAGCACTTGGTGCACACGAGGTTGTTATTTCAACCGATCAATCACAAATGGAAAAAGCCATGGGACAATTCGATCTTATACTAGATACTGTGCCATACGAGCATGATTTTAATCCATACATTGCAACATTAAAAACCAATGGTACTTTGGTAATATTGGGTTATTTAGGACTATTAGAACCTCCTCTTGTGACTGTACCAATGATAATGGGGCGCAAATCCATAGCAGGCTCGTTAATTGGTGGCATTGCAGAAACTCAAGAGTTACTCGATTTCTGTGGCAAACACAATATTACCTCAGATATTGAGGTGGTAAACATACAAGATATAAATACCGCGTACGAACGCATGCTTAAGAGCGATGTTAAATACCGATTTGTCATCGATATGAAATCCCTCAAGAATTAAGAAGCTATTGTTGTCATGCTGAACTTGATTCAGCATCTAATCAAAGAATCACAACGATAACAAACCGTCACTGAGAGGAACGAAGCAATCTCATAAAAAGGTAACATACCCAGCAATGAGATTGCTTCGCTTATACCTCACTCGCAATGACTTTACCATTGTCATTCCGAGCATAGCGAAGGAATCTCAAAAAAGAAAACACACATTACGTCAGTTCGAGTATTTTATTCGAAGCATGAGAATAAAATGTATCGAGAACCACATCACTGCAAAACCAAACATGTTAATATCCTAGCAAATCCCATAATAAATAACTACCTTTAATAGGTTATGAAACATCGTATCACCATAAAACCCCTTGCATACAGTTTGGCACTCTTAGCCATAACGCTTATAGTATCTTGCAAACCCTCACAAGCCATAGCCGAACGCACACAAGCACTCAACAACCTAGAAGCCATTCTCAATAGCAAAGACTTTAAAATAGACATACATACAGCATTGCCATATACAACTAGGGCAACAACACAAGTCTTAAATCAGCTCATGCGCAACACAGGCAATACCGCCAACCGCATTACAGTCAGTGGCTACGACATTACCGTTAAGAACGATAGCATTTCAGGACAACTACCGTATTATGGTGAGCAGCAACTAAGCAGCGGATCCTACAATGGTAATATGGGAATTGTCTTTAACGACAAACCACAAAGTTTCACGCTAACAAAACACAAAAAGAGAGACGCGTATATCATAAAGTTCAATATTAATGATACCGAAGATCCTGTAGAAACCTACAGGATAACCATCACAGTCTTTTCTAACAACACGGCAGATGTTAATATAATACCCTCACACCGAAATGGCATAAGTTATAAAGGACAATTAATATCAAATGAATAAACCCATACCACACACGTTCTCACACAGCTACCATTCAAATTCAAAAAACTATTTTTAAATTTGAACACCACATGACTAGAGACATCATCAATATCAACGACTTCATCATTCTGGTGGAAGAAGCTAAAGTTAGTGCTAATGCTACAGATTTACTATCAGAATCTAGCGCATGTGCTTTTGATGAACCAGTCATTGCAGTTGCCTTTTACGGCTCTGGTAACGTAGACCTTTCTGTCAAGTACGGAGACAAACAAAGAGACTTCAACTACACCAAAGGTTTGGCATTATCTTTTTATGCTGATGAAAACGTCGTGTTCGATCATACCGTTGAAAACGACAAACCACTAGAGTGCTTACTCATTGCAACCACAACCAGTGCTATAGACAAGCTACCAAACCAGGAAGGGGAGCTGTTTGGAGAAATGCTTAACGAGCTGGTCAATCCATCCGATCATTATGTAGAAGGCCCAAGCTTTATCATGACACCGCAAATGCAAGCCATCGTCGACGGACTCTTTAATATTCAATACGAAGGTAAAACCAAAATGATGTTCTTTCGCAGTCAGATTACAGCATTATTATCGCACTTCTTTGGAGAACTCGCCAATCTAAAAACCGAAAAACTAAAAACACCAGAGCGCGAAAAACTCAATCAGGCAAGAGATATTCTATTAAACAATCTCGACAACCCGCCATCCTTAAATGAAATATCCAAACGTATAGGACTCAACACCTTCAAACTCAAAAAAGAGTTCAAAGAACTATTTGGTGTACCAGTTTTCAAATACCTTCAAAACGAACGCCTTACCCTGGCACATAAGATGATTAGAAATCAAGATGCTACAGTACAGGAAGCCGCATGGCATGTGGGCTACGATAGTTTAAGTTCCTTCTCTAATGCCTTCGAAAAAAAGTTTGGCTACAGACCTAGTCAAATCAAGTAGATTCCGTTTCAAACAAATCATAATCCCTTTTAAACAAGTTAACCCTTAGCCTTACCCATAGCTTTGTCCTGAATTTAAAAACTAAAAGGACATGAAAACAAAAAGAGCTATTGTAATAGGATTCATCATTTGGATGATAGCCATACTATGCTACACCGTAGCAGGCAGTATCGCAACTTCACAACAATTAGAATACCTTCCGGGAACCGTCTTATTTATAGTCGTAATGCCATTGGTATGGTTTGGTACTAAGTACTATTATAAAAAAGACAACAAAACCCACGGTTATTGGGTAGGGCAGACCATGCTACTTACAGCAGCGGCATTAGACGCACTCATTACAGTACCTGTATTTATTATACCAATGGGTGGTAGCTACTACAGCTTTTTTACCGCTTTGGAATTCTGGATCATTGCTTTCGAATTTTTAATCGTGGCAACACTATACTGGTACATACGTGTATATCCTAAACACAAAACCTCAAAAGCTTAAGCCATGAATGTCTCCTTAGAAAACACAGCAATCATAGTACTCATAGTACTAACCGGATTATCAGCAGGCTTATGCTTTACATGGTCTAATGCCGTTACAACAGGATTAGGACGATTAGATAACATCGGTTACTTGAGTGCCTTTCAGCAAATGAACAGAACCATTATCAATCCAACCTTCTTTATAGTATTCTTTGGACCATTCTTCTTAAGCATCATCAATATATATGTCTTTAGAAATGCACTATCAAACATAAAGGGATTGCTAATCGCAGCTGCAATAGTATATACCGTTGGAGTAGTACTGGTCACCATCTTCGGAAATGTACCCTTAAACGAACTGTTGGACAAAACCAATATAGCGACAGCTAGCACTGAGGACTTACAAAACTTAAGAGCAACTTTTGAGACCAAATGGAATCAATTCCATGCCATCAGAACAGTAACAGCAATAATGGCTTTTATACTGCTCATCATTAGCGCAATGCAAATCGCAAAAAACAATCTATAATTCACCAATCAAAAAACGAACAATAATTAAAAGACAACAATCATGGAAAACAAACAAAACATCTTAGTCATTGGCGGAACTGGTAAAACAGGTCGCAAAATTGTAAACAAACTAAACGCCTTAGGACACAACGTAAGGGTAGGGTCAAGATCAGCAACTCCAGCCTTCGGTTGGGATAATCCAGACACTTGGGAAGATGTTATGCAAAACATAGACAAGGTCTATATCACCTTTCAACCAGACTTAGCTGTTCCTGGAGCACTAGAAGCTATTGAAACCTTAGTAAAAAAAGCCAAAAACTGTAAGGTAAAGAAGCTCGTACTCTTATCTGGTAAAGGTGAAAGAGAAGCAGAACTTTGTGAGCAGGTCGTTATACATTCAGGATTAGATTACACCATTGTTAGAGCCAGTTGGTTCAATCAGAATTTTAGCGAAAGCTTTTTAATAGATCCTATTCTAGAAGGTTTTGTAGCCTTACCACAAGCAGAGGCCAAAATCCCTTTTGTAGACACTGGCGATATTGCAGATGTGGCAGTAGAAGCACTATTGCATGACAAGCACAACGGAAAAATGTACCAGCTTACAGGTGCCAGAACTTTAACCTTTAGAGAGGCTGTTGAAGAAATTGCTCAGGCTACCCATAGAGACATCGCATTTACACCTATCGCCATATCAGCATACACGCACATGCTAAAGCAACACGGTGTACCAACAGACTTTGTATGGTTAATAGAATATCTGTTTACCGAAGTTTTAGGCAACCCAAACAATTCAGAAATTACAAACGATATCGAATTGGTATTGGGCAGAAAACCAACCGATTTTTCAGACTTCGTAAAGGAAACTGCCAAAACAGGAGTATGGAATGCTAAAGTTGAAACCGTACTATAATCAACTTTTGTTGTAACTTTTATCACAAGGTAATAACTAACAATCATGAAAAATCAATCAATTATACTCAGCTTGTTGCTGCTACTCGGATTAAATCTGGTAGCAGCGCAACAAGCAACGCCAGATACAAACGCCCTAAGTGACAGAATAGACACCTACCTAACAAACAGTGCTGCAAACGGATACGCAGCCTCAGTATTGGTAGCTAAAAACGATAAAATCATCCTATCCAAAGGCTACGGTTGGGCAAATAGAGAATACAAAATTCCAAACAGCCCGGCAACGGTCTTCAATATAGGGTCGGTAACAAAACAGTTCACGGCAGCAGCCATCATGAAACTGGTAGAACAAGGCAAACTCAAAGTATCAGATAAGCTACCACAGTTCTTCAGCAACGTACCAAAAGACAAAAAAGACATCACCATCCATCAACTGCTCACCCATACCTCAGGTATTTCGCCTGCAACAGGTGGCTTTAGATACGATGAAGCCAGTAAACAAGAGTTTTTGGATAGTTGCTTTACGGCCGACTTACTAACCAAACCTGGCGAAAATCACAGATATGCCAATGCCAACTACATACTACTGGCAGCCATTATCGAGAAAGTCTCCAACCAAGCTTATGGCACCTTTTTAGAAGAGCAGTTTTTCAAACCGCTTAATATGAACCACACAGGCTACAAAAGCATCAGCTTTAGTACCGAGCAACTGGCACATGGCTATTACTTTAACTATACCGATGGTGAATGGAGAGATTGGGGAACAACACAACAACAATTGCCAGACACCAACAACCACTGGTTTAGCATCGGTAAAGGCGATATACACGCTACAACACAAGATTTGTTCAGATGGCATCAGGCACTTAAAAACAATGAAGTCTTAATGGCTGAGTCCCTAAAGCAAATAGAAACACCACACGTAGCCGAAGACCAACAAGCACAATCCCATTATGGCTATGGCTGGGCAATTTTCAAAAGCAGTAATGACACCAAAATCGTAACCCATAACGGTAGCAACGGCATCTATTTTGCCAATATCCTAAGATTTGTAGAAGAAGATATGGTCATCATTGTGCTGTCTAACACAAGGCTAAACCAAGATTCAGAAAACGCAGCATGGTATATAGCCAAAATGTTATCCGATAAAGATTATACACCAAAGCCAATCACCAAACTCACTTACCAGCTGGTCTATGACTTCATCAACCACAACAAACCCGAAGACAGCCAGCAACTGCCAGCATTTTTAGAAAGCAACCTCGGCACAGCATTCAGCGACAAAGCAGTCTTAAATAGAATAGGGTATAAGCGCATGGATAAAGAAACCACAGCAGCTTGGGGCTTAGAACTCTTAAAACTAAACACACAACTATTCCCTAACGATGGTAACCTTTGGGATTCCCTTGGCGAAGCCTACCTTAAGTACAACCAAAACCAAAATGCCATCATAGCATTTACCAAGGCACTACAACTCGGAGAAGAAGACAATTGCCACTGGTGCAACAATGCCAAGGCAAAACTAAAAGAACTCAAAAATGACTAAGCAAATACAACAATACAGCATCACCTTTGCCGTAATGCTCTATGCAGTAGCAGTACCAATACTCGAAATCAACCAAACCCATGTCTTCAATCCAGACTGGACACCACACGCCAAAATTCACGAAGTATGGCAACTCATCACCAACACAGCAATAGGCATGCTATGCCTGTACTTGGTATGGGTCAAAAAA
>JASBSE010000367.1 GCA_030149115.1 Winogradskyella sp.
GACCAAAGTGCTGCACTATATTCTAACGTATTTTCTTTAAAAATAGATTTTAGTATTTTTAGATAGTTAACCCAACACAATGAAAATAAAACTATCGCTTTTAGCTTTCTTATTTGTTACTGTTTCGTTTGCTTTTCAATTTCAGCTATCTGATGATGCTGAAGCATCCGTTTTAACTTTTGGACCAGGCACATCTCTTAATGATTCTTTTGGACACAATGCCTTCAGAATAAAAGATGAAACCAGAGGCATAGATATAGTTTATGGTTACGGTCAGTATGATTTTGATGCACCAAACTTTTACTTAAAATTTGCGAGAGGAAAACTTAACTACCTTATAAGCAGGCATTTTTTTTCTGATATTTTCAATTATTATTCCAGAGAAAACAGAACGATTAAAGAGCAAGTTTTAAATCTTTCTATTGAACAAAAACAGAAGCTTTTCATTTATTTAGAAAATAATTATAAGCCTGAAAACAGAAAATATCTTTACGACTTTTTCTATGATAATTGTGCTACAAAAATTAGAGATGTACTTTCTACAGTTACAAACAACTCTATAAGTTTTGAAAAACCAGACAATTTTGAACAGAAGACGTTTAGAGCACTTATTTATGAGCATGTAGATAAAAATTCTTGGGGAAGTCTTGGTATTGATATTGCTCTTGGTTCTGTTGTAGACAGAGAGGCTTCTACTAACGAGTATATGTTTTTGCCAAAGTATATTCATTCGTTTTTTGAAGTTTCTAAAATTAATGGAAACGACAATTTAGTTAAGTCTTCAACGGTACTTTACACAAAGAAAGATAATAATTCGTCATCTAGTTTTCTTTTAAGTCCACTGATGATTTTTGGATTACTTTCTGTTTTTATTCTATTTATTACTTATAGAGATTATAAAAACAGTAAGCGTTCAAAATGGTTAGACATTACGCTCTTTTCTTTAACCGGAATAATAGGTATTCTTTTATTATTCTTATGGTTTGGTACTGACCATACAGCAACTTGGCAGAATTACAACTTACTATGGGCTTGTCCTCTTAATATATTAGTGATAGTACAGTTACTAAAAAAAGACATTAAAAATTGGGTTAAAAGCTATCTCAAGTTTCTAGTTATTATGCTCTGCCTTATGACCTTACATTGGGTAATAGGTGTACAAGTTTTTGCAATTGCCTTAATTCCTCTTCTAATAGCATTGGCAGTACGATATATTTACTTAGTAAAGTTTTTTAATAGTAAAAAAAACAGCTACTGACCTCTGTAATATAAAATTGTACTTAGAGTTTTGATGGCAATATTAAAGTCTAAGAATACACTTCTATGCTTTATGTAATACAAATCGTATTGCAATTTTATTAGACTATCGTCTATAGAAGAGCCATATCTGGTTTTAACCTGAGCCCAACCAGTTAGACCTGGTTTAATAATGTGTCTGGTTTCATAAAACGGAATTATTCTTGCTAATTCATTGACAAAAAACGGACGCTCTGGTCTAGGTCCTATAACGCTCATATCTCCTCTAAGGACATTATAAAATTGCGGTAGCTCATCTAAACGAGATCGCCTTAAGAACATACCGAATTTAGTAATTCGTTTATCATTCTTCTTTGCCCACTTTACTCCATCTTCTTCAGCATTAACAATCATTGTCCTTAATTTGATAATCTGAAAAGGTTTTCCATTTCTACCTATTCGCTCTTGTGTATAAAACAGTGGACCTTTATTTCCAAACATATTTCCTAATAGGATAAACAGTAGAAGTAAAACTCCAACTGTTAAGCCTATAACTGCAAAAAAGATATCAAAAGTTCTTTGAAAAAAGATATAAAGCTTGTTCTCATTACTTCTACTAAAAGGAAAATACTTGTAGAAATCTTTACCAACAAATTGAATTGGTACTCTATGTAAAAGTTCTTCATAGACCTGTGTATACTCTCTTATCTTAAAGCCACGCTCTAATAACATCATAAGATTATGATAAACTTCTGCTATTATTGCCTCAGAATTAAAACTCGCGACTAAAACCTCTGATATTCGTTCCTTTTCAATAACATTTAAAAAATCTGTGGATTTAAATTCTTTTAATCCTTTGAATTTGACAGAATCTGGAGTAGAAACTTCACTATTAATAAAGCCAACTATTTTATAGTTAGGATCTGAAGTATTAAGAGCTCTTACCAAACCATCAATATTTGAAATTTCTCCAACCAAGAGTACGCGCTTATAAAATCTTGGAGACTCAATAAGATTGATATAAAACAGCCTCCATAATAAAATTGATACAATTATTGCCAAATAGAAATATACAATCTGAATACGCTCTTCTGGTAAATATGGTGATAAAAAAGGCGTTAGCAGATAGAACAGTACAACTGTAGATGTTGTTATTACGATGTTCTTAAAAGTTGAGTCGAACTTACTAGCTTTTTGTAAGTCGTAAAGTTCAAAAATAGTTCCAAAAATTGTGATATAAACCGCTAATAAAGCTAGGGCTATATAGTTTGATTCATTGAATTGTATATAGTCAAATTTTGGATAAAGGCGTAAAAAATAAATCGCCAAAAACACCATGACTATGTCCATGATTCTCAGAAGAATCTTTCTTTCCGAAACTTCAAAGTGAATACCTTTTTTGTGTGTCATTGTTGATTTAGCTACCGTAAATATAATAACATCAATTGATTTTCATCTTTTTATTAAGATAAAAGGTCTTTCCATTTAAGCTTTACATTTTCCCAATTGAACTGAATCACTTTTTCTTGCATGTTTTTTATGATCCTTTCTCTTAACTCATCATTTTCTAGGAGGTTTACAATTGCGGTTGTCATCTCATCAATATTATTTGGTTCTACTAGTATTCCGTCAACACCATCCTCTATTAAATAAGGCATTCCACCAACATTAGTAGAGACAACTGGCAAACCTAAAGCCATTGCCTCGATAACACTCAATGGTGTATTATCATAATTGGTTGTATTGATAAAGAAATTGTAATTTTCAGACAATTTTGACCACTCTTCCTTTGAGAGCTTTCCTGTAAACTTTACATTTAGATTTAACTCTTTTACTAATCGCTTAACTTCTTTTAACGTACCATCACTATCTGGACCTACCATACATAACTCTGCTTTGTATCCCTTCTTAAGAAGATTGTCAAATAATAAAACGGCTAACTTAGGATTGTAAATTTTAGAAAATGATCTCACCCAAAGTAATTTTGGTGTTTGAAACTCTCTTCTTAAGAATTTATAATTTTCAATTTCAATGGAATTCGGGATGTAATCAATATTATCATACCCATAATTATAAAAAGTATCCTTTAAAAAATCTGAAGGCGACACTAATTTAAATGCATTATTAAAAAGCATTTTACTCATTTTAGGATTATTGGCTAGTCTATTTTCAAGATTTCCGCCATGCAAAATGGTTATGTATTTAATTTTAAAGAACCTAGAAAGCTGTGCGACTATAAATGCGTAATAGAAATTTAGTGTGCTATAAGTATCAATTATCACATAGTCTGTACGTCTACTATTTTTTATAACAGTTAACATCATGTCTAGTAATCGTAAAACTTGATTTTGCTTTTTAGAAGC
>JASBSE010000368.1 GCA_030149115.1 Winogradskyella sp.
GTTTCTAAAGTAAGTATAGGCGTGGTTTCAATGGGTTGAGGTATAACTTCTGCCTCTATTGGAATAAATGCAGCTGTGATTTCAAAATTTTGAACAATAGGTTCTATATATTCAATAATGGTAAGCTGAGGAATTATTAGAGCCATAGTAAACGAACCCAACAGATAAAATCTCTTGAAGTGATGCATTTGTTGCTTTTCTAAGAATAGCACATAGGTTAGCCAAAACACCAAAAGACAAGCCGAAAATTTTAATAGATATAATTCCATGGCTACTTGCTTTTAATTTCCCTGTCTATGATTGCTTTTAATTCTTCTAACTCTGTTTTTGTTAAATCTGTTTTTCGGGTGAAGAACGATGCAAACTGAGACGCACTATCATTAAAAAATGTTTTAATTAAGCCATTAACATGCTTAGAGAAATAGTCTTCTTTTTTTACAAGCGGATAATACTCTCTCGATTTACCATAAGTTTTATAAGCTACAAAACCCTTTCCAATCATACGTTTTAGTAATGTGGCAACGGTCGTAGTGGCTGGTTTTGGCTCAGGATATACTTCTAAAATATCTTTCATAAAAGCTTTTTCGAGTTTCCAGAGGTATTGCATTAATTGTTCTTCGGTTTTAGAGAGTTCCATTGTTCTACAAAATTAGAATTAACTCTACAAATGTAGAATAAAAAATTTAATTTCAAAATATTTGATTATCAATTTTTTACATTTCACTATCTTTGAGTAGAAGATTTAATGATTTATTTTTAATGAAAAAGCCCTTATTATTACTTGGTTTAATTGCTATAGTAACTTTTAATGTTAAAGCACAATCTGTAGAAGATTTAATGAATCAAGTTAGCAATGCTAATTTGCAAACTGTTGTGGCTGAGCTTTCGGGTGAGCAGTCTGCAACTATAAGCGGAAGTACACAAACAATTGCTACTCGTGTACAAAGTAATAACGACTTGGCAGCGGATTATATAAAGGAACGTTTAGAAGCGTTACCTAATCTAAATGTCGAATTTCAAAATTTTAATACTGCTGGTAAGAACATCATAGCGACTCAAGTTGGGCAAACAAACCCTGATGATATTTATATTGTTTGTGCGCATTACGATTCTGTAACAACATATTGCGCAGACGACAATGCTACAGGTGTTGCTGCGGTTTTGGAAATTGCAAGATTACTTTCTACACAATGTGTAGACAATACAATTGTTTATGCACTTTGGGACGAAGAGGAAATAGGACTGCTTGGTGCTAATTATTATGCACAGCAAGCAGCTGATGAAACCAACGGGAATACTAGAGATAATATTTTAGGTGTGATTAATATGGATATGATTGGTTATGATGGTGATGCTCCTGGTACTCCTGGAGATAATCAGTTTGACATTGATGTTAGAAATATTGCGAATTCCGTTGCTATAAAAGATGATTTACTGAACCTTCTTAGTACTTATGCCTTCGATTTACATGAAATTGTTGTTAATCCAGGTACAACAGCTAGTGACCATTCTCGTTTTTGGAACCAAGGCTATTCTGCAGTTTTAGTAGGTGAATCTTGGGAAACAAATGACCAGACACCAGATTATCATACATCTAATGACCGAGTAGAGGATATCGATTTTCAGTATATGACAGAGTTAACTAAATTAGTTTTGGCATACATTGCTACTAAGGCCAATTTAATTGGTGTAGATAACACTGTTACGCAAACAACAACATTCTTAACGTCTAACCAAGCTAC
>JASBSE010000369.1 GCA_030149115.1 Winogradskyella sp.
TGCGGATGCTGCAGAAGGTACTATCCGTAAGTTATATGCAGCTTCTATTGGTGAAAACGCTGTACATGGTAGTGATAGTGATGAAAACGCTGCTATTGAAGGTGCGTTTCACTTTGCTGGTAGAGAGATGTTCTAAGAACAGTAACTTTATATAAAATTGAAAAGACCACCTTAACAGATGGTCTTTTTTTTGTTTTGTGATTTTAGAAATAGGCGAGAACAGCGCCATTACTTGTAGCCATTGTAGGTGTCAGTTTTTATTCGTTATATGGATCCATTATATTAATCGCATTATGACCTTCTTTTCTTTCTTTATCCATTTGTTCTGGATTTATAAAAGCAATTATTTCATTAGAAACAATCGTATTATCTTCTAATTCCAATTTATAACGTAGCGTTGTTTTAAAACTTCCCTTAAAAATTGGTTGCACAAACTCCCAATATTCGTCTGAACCAAGTGTAATTGTATGATAACTATTTCCACACCAGCTAGATGGAAGATAAGTGATTTCATTCCATAAGCCAACTTTAGATTTAACTTCTGCTTTTATGTCAAGTCGACTATCCTGGGCTGATAAATCAACATTTTTATCAGTAGTATTAATTAAATAAAGTGTATGACCAATATTGTTTTTATAAACTTTTTGCAGCTCATTTTCGCTCAAATAAAGTCCGAATAATCCTTTTCCAAACTTCCCATTGTTTGGTTTAGCAATATTTTTTGAATGTGCTTCGCCATTTGATTTTTTAGCATTTTTTTCACTGCTAAATGCATAACAATTTCCTCTTATTTGGAAATCAATATCTAAACTATCCAAATTCTTTAAGCTGTCAATTTCAATTTTTGTTTTTCCGTCATAAGCAATTCCATTTGATATATCAACTTTTCTTTTGCACTGGGAAAAACAAATCAATCCAATTATTATAAGTATGACTCTCAGTATTTTTTTCATTTTGATTTTGTCGAATTTACTAACAACGTGATTGTATAAGATTTGTTGTTTGTCTTAAGCACCTAATTTAGCAAACACAAACTGAATAAAAAATCCGCGAGGACTTTCGTAAGTAGGCTTTAATTAGCAATGAATTATACATGTTGTAATAGTATTTATTTTTTTATAATCGGATTGAACGCAATTCCAAATAATCCTTTTTTTAATTCAATTTCAATTTCTTGATTTTCATTTATCAAATCATATTCTTTTTTAGTCAACTTTAAATTATCGTTTCCTCCCTCATACGTTTTATTTTGTATTTTTCCCCAAACCATATATTCTAAATCATTATTCTTTTCTTTGAACGCCACGTTGAATTTCTTACTAACTATTTCATCACTTGATATTCCATTAAGTTTAATTCCAGCTGAAAGAATTATATCAGAAGCAAAAGGATAACTTAAATAGCTCATCATTCCAATATATAGGATGTAAAATAATTTTGACAATTTAGACCCTTCAAATTCTTTAAGGTCAAAAGCAATTAAAGTTGCCATTAAAATTGAAAAGATGATTGAGATTGGTAGAAACAAATTTTTAAATTCAGTCAAATCACTTCTTAAATAATTCAAAGATTGTTCCGGCAAAAAATACTTAGCGCAAAGGAAATAAATTCCAAAGAAGAAAATTCCAATTATTATTCTGTTACGTCTTTTCATATTATTGCCAACAATAGAATATTCGTATTACGTATATCCACATTATATTTGCACCAGAAAGGTAACTATAATTTTCTCACTAAACTTTAGCTACCTTTTGTTCATGAGTAAATAATGTGTTAATCCACTTTCTTTTTAGCCACAAACGTCCCATTAGGTTGTATAAACTTAACCTGGTCTATATTACCATCGGTTTCTACAAACTCAATTTTAAAACCTTCTAATACTTTAAAATTAAACTTGTGCAATGCTGTTGGTACCAATTCGTATTCGGGTTGTCCTGGTACAAACACATAGAGTACATTTTCGTCTTTTATATACGCTTTAATCTCTGTACCCATTAAATCATATGTGCCAACATATTGCTCTAAGGTTTTGGCATCTAAGTCTAAGGTGTTTGGTGTTCGCTTAAAGGCAATAGCATCTGTCATCTGCTCAATATCAGCTTTAAGAAAATCGATATCTCCTGTGGTGTTTGTGGTAAAGGTTACTTTTAAGGCATTGCCTATTTGTGTGGTGTCTGCTTTGCCTTCAGCATAATCTATAAGTTCAAAGGTGTCGTAATGGTAATGGTGTATGTAAATTTTATCACCATCTAAGGTGGCAAACAAGCTGTCGTTTTCTACTACAATATCAAACTTACCATAGCCTTTGTGCTCGTATGTACCAGTATAATCCATTTTGGTATGCGATGGTCGTGTGCCTTTTACATTACCAGACTTGTCTAAATCTTCGGTGTCTTT
>JASBSE010000393.1 GCA_030149115.1 Winogradskyella sp.
TAAAAACATATTCAAATTGACTGTCAATATTGCCACTGTCTAATGAATATTGCTCTTCAGCATCGTCTTGCTGAGTTTGTGCGGTTAAGGTTTGTAGGTTAAAGGTAACTATAAGAATTACAGTGACTTTAGCTAAAAACTTCATATTGTAATTGTTTTGGTTGTGTTTGATTAATTAGGTGCCAAGATAATGATTTTATGAGCATTAGTTTCAATAATTTATTAAACAAATACGTCAACATTTTTACTCAACAGTTCATATACGCACTTAATCTTGCTTTGGATGTTTTTAAAACAAAAAAATCTTGCCATACGACAAGATTTTTTCTTTCTCCCTTTTCAAAAGATTCTAATAATAAGTATAACGTCTTACTTTAGAAACATATTTTGCAAGTCTAATAACCTGATGGCTATAACCATACTCGTTATCGTACCATATATATAAGATAACATTTTTACCATCTGCTCTTACAATGGTTGCTTTACTGTCGTAGATTGATGGTGCTGAACTTCCAACAATATCACTAGAAACAAGTTCGTCACTCATTTCATATTTAATTTGCTCAACTAAATCGCCTTCAAGCGCGTATTTTTTCATGATTGTATTCATGCTGTCTACAGAAGTTTCTTTTTCTAATTCTAAATTAAGAATTGCTAAAGAACCATTTGGTACAGGAACTCTAATCGCATTAGAAGTTAGTTTGCCATCTAATGAAGGTAATGCTTTACTCACTGCCTGTCCGGCACCTGTTTCTGTAATTACCATGTTAAGACCAGCGGCTCTACCACGTCTGTATTTTTTGTGGAAGTTATCTACCAAGTTCTGGTCGTTAGTATAGGCATGAATAGTTTCTAAATGTCCCGACTTTACACCAAAAGAGTCTTCAACAGCTTTTAAAACAGGTGTAATAGCGTTAGTAGTACAAGAGGCGGCAGAGAAAATTTTAACTTCATCAGGATTATTCTCTAAGTGGTTAACTCCATGAACAATATTAGGTACTCCTTTTCCAGGTGCAGTTAATAATACTTTTTCTACACCTTTAGATTTTAAATGTCTTCCTAAAGCTTTGTCATCTCTAAATGCTCCAGTATTGTCAATTACTAATGCATTATTGATGCCGTATTTTGTATAATCTATATCTTCTGGTGCATTTGCGGAAATGATATTAACTGTTGTGCCATTAACAATTAAAGCACTGTTCTTAACATCTACGCTAACTGTACCAGAGAAATCTCCATGCACAGAATCGTTTCTAAGTAACGATGCACGCTTTTCTAAAACTGTTTCATTAACTTCTCCACGTGTTACAATAGCTCTTAATCTAAGTTGGTTACCTTTACCTGTGCGTGTCATAAGTTCACGTGCTACTAATCTACCAATTCTACCAAAACCATAAAGAATAACATCTTTAGGTTCTAACTCTTTAGAATTGTTGGCATCCTTCAATTTAGCAGCAACAAAAGCAGTAGCATTATTGTACTTCTGATCTTCTAAGTGATACTCATACGTTAATTTACCAATGTCTAATTTAGCAGGAGGTAAATTTAATTTTTTGATTGCCTGAGCAATTTCTACAGAATCAAAAATTGAAATTGGCTTTTGAACAAATTCGCCTGCATATTCGTGCAAGTTTAAAATTTCGCTCACTTTTCTGTCAATTAATTGATTTCTGAATAAAACAAGTTCAATGGAATTGTCGTACCAAAGGTCGCTTACTGTTTTAATAAATTCAACCGTTGCTCTGCGACGGTCTGCTTGAAACGCTAACTCTTTTTCGTAAGTGTCGTTAAAACCCATTTTTTATTGGTTTAGTGTTTTTTAATTTGGCGCAAAAATACATATTTCA
>JASBSE010000394.1 GCA_030149115.1 Winogradskyella sp.
CTGAAGCCACAACTAGTGTTTTGGTTTTTATGTCTTTTAGTTTTTTACCTAAACCCCAATTCATTAAAGTGGTAAAGGATTTGTAATAAGCATTATAATCGTTTTGTTTGCAACGCTCTTCAAATTCGTTTCTTAAATCTACTTGAGATTCTTCAGGAAACATGTTATATGAAATTTCTTTGGCTAGAGCATTAAGACCTTTGGTTTCTAGAAACTTTGTTCGACCATTGAGTAAGTCTTCGCCTATTTGTCCCATATCATTAAAATCTGGACCGCTGTTGACTATTACAAGATTATCTAAATACTCCGGATGCTTTACTGCAAAGTCAAAAGCTACAGCTCCTCCCATAGAGAAACCTATTAAGGTCGTTTTTTTAACACCTAAAGCATCTAAAAAACATTTAATATCCTCAGTCATTAAGGGTACTCCGTATGCATCTTTTGGTTTTGTAGAATTACCATGACCTCTAAGATCTACAGCTATAACCCTAAAATTTTTAGAGAAAAAAGGTACTTGAGCGTCCCAATCTTTTTTTGTAGAACCTAAACCATGAAGCATAAGTAGTACTTTACCACTACCAGAATCTTCATAGTCTAGGCTTATGTCATTGACTTTAATTTTTGACATCTTTTAAAACTTAATCGTCTTTATTTTTTCTGTTTTTAAAAAAGTTAACGTTGTATTTAAGTTCAAAAGAAATTAAACGTCCTATAGCTGGTGATGCCACAAACTCTCTCATATCAGTATCAAATAGGTTTGTTACATTTAGACCAAAAGATACATTGTCGTTAAGGCTGTATCCTATGTTGGCATCTACAACAAAACCTCCTAATGGACCATAGTTCCATGTTCTTCCAACTCTGGCATTTTCTACAATTTCATTAACACCGTCTCCATCTAAGTCTTGTGTCTCAGCAGCTACGTTAATACCAGAAAAGAAGTCATAATCTTCTATCCAACGGCCAAAAACTGCGCCATAAAATTTATTCTTAGTATAATGTAAGCCTAAAGTAAGTTTGTTAGCAGGTGTGTTAATAGGTAATTCACTTTCTAAAACCACACCGTCTAAGTTACCATCATTTGCAAGGTCATCGGTATCTAAACTTCTACCAAAGTAAGAGTAGTTAAGAGAAGTTCTAAAGGCGTCTGAGAAATAGTAATTTAATCCTATGTCTAATCCGTAAGTGTCTACACTACCAAAATTGCTGTACGTTAAAAGGAAAGGAGAAGCACTTGCACCAGGAGATACTTCATCTATTGGTGTATCTCCAATGTGTGTTGCGTATACATTATTAGCTGCATCAACAATATTTCGAAGAGGGCTAATAAAATTTTCAGACATATTATAGTACACACTTGTGTCTAAAAATAATTTATCCGATAATTGACCTTTAAAACCAGCTTCAAAAGAGTTTATAGTTTCAACTTCTAAGGCATCTATTGTATTTCCATTGCTTAATGTAAAACCTTCTCCATTACCTAGAACTAATCCGCCAAATAAGTTTCCTTTTAGGTTTAGGATAGATGGTACAGCCATACCGCGTCCATAGGTTAGTCTAAATGTACCAGCATCTATAGATTTTGTAATGGCAGCTTTTGGTAAGAAGTTGGTTCCGTATAAATCATGGTTGTCAGCACGTAAACCTAATAAGAAATTCCAACCAGAATCTAGTTTATATTCAAATTGGCCATAAACACCTGTTTGAGCTATATCTATAGGGCCATCTTGGTCTAATAAATAAGTACCTTCTGAGTCTGCCATATCTTTTTGATATTGCGCACCAACAGTGAGATAAAAATCTCCCCAATTATTGTTGTATTGGGCTTCTGCATTAAAACGCTCTGAAGCATCTTTAAACAAGGCGCCTCTAGGAATAGCTATACCAAAAGCAGGTACCCATTGCTCATATAACGCACGTCTCCAAGATTCTTCTTCAGAAAAACCGTTCTCAATAAATGACACGTAGTTTTGTGTACGTTGGTTTATAGCGTATGTTTCATCAGTTCTACTCCAAGTATAGTAGGCATTTGCAAAGAAACGTTTAGAAACAAATTTTAACTGAGCAATATCTAGCGTCCAGTCTTTAATCTGGTTTCTTCCTGCATTAGTTACAGCTAGGTTTGTGTTGTTACTATGACCATAATAACCTATTAATTCTGAGCTTTTTCCTGTTTTGTAATGTACAGC
>JASBSE010000398.1 GCA_030149115.1 Winogradskyella sp.
TCAAATTTCGGTAGGTTTAGATATAGGAACCACAAAAATTGTGGCCATGATTGGTCGCAAAAACGAGTATGGTAAAGTTGAGATACTTGGTGTAGGTAAATCCAAAAGTTTGGGTGTGCATCGTGGTGTGGTAAACAATATCACACAGACCATACAATCCATTCAGCAAGCAGTACAAGAAGCAGAAGCTGCTGCATCAGAAAAAATTGAAGATGTAACGGTTGGTATTGCAGGCCAGCATATTCGTAGTTTGCAGCACAGTGATTACATCACCAGACCAAATTCTGAATTGGTTATTGATGAGGCTGATATTGATCGTTTAATAAACCAGGTTCACAAATTGGTAATGCTTCCAGGTGAAGAGATTATACATGTATTACCACAAGAATTTAAGGTTGATGGTCAGGCAGAAATAAAAGAACCAATTGGTATGTATGGAGGAAGGCTAGAGGCTAACTTTCATGTGGTTGTAGGTCAGGTGTCATCAATTAGAAACATTGGTCGCTGTGTTAAAAGTGCAGGATTAGAATTGGATGGTATCACCTTAGAACCTTTAGCGTCTGCAAATGCCGTATTGAGTCAGGAAGAAAAAGAAGCTGGTGTAGCGCTAATTGATATCGGTGGAGGTACAACAGATTTAGCTGTATTTAAAGATGGAATTATTCGTCATACAGCGGTAATTCCATTTGGAGGAAATGTCATTACAGAAGACATTAAAGAAGGCTGCTCAATTATAGAAAAGCAAGCCGAATTATTAAAAATAAAATTTGGCTCAGCGTGGCCAGGTGAAAATAAGGATAACGAAATTGTGTCTATTCCAGGATTACGAGGAAGAGAACCAAAAGAAATTACCCTAAAAAACTTGTCAAAGATTATACATGCCAGAGTGGTGGAAATCATAGAGCAGGTTTATGTAGAAATTAAAAACTACGGACACGAAGAGCAAAAGAAAAAACTAATTGCAGGTATTGTTTTAACAGGTGGTGGAAGTCAGTTAAAACATTTAAAGCAATTGGTAGAATATATAACCGGAATGGATACCAGAATAGGATATCCTAATGAGCATTTAGCAGGAGATAGTGATGAAGATATTGCTAGCCCTTTATTTGCTACAGCAGTTGGTTTAGT
>JASBSE010000401.1 GCA_030149115.1 Winogradskyella sp.
TATTTCTATTGTTTCTTCAACAGAAGTAGGCTCAACAATAACCTTTTGGAAACGACGCTCTAGGGCACCATCTTTTTCTATATACTGTCTATACTCATCTAATGTTGTAGCACCTATACATTGAATTTCACCTCTTGCTAATGCAGGTTTAAACATGTTAGAAGCGTCTAAACTTCCTGTTGCTCCACCAGCACCAACAATGGTGTGAATTTCGTCAATAAATAGAATAATATCGTCATTCTTTTCAAGCTCGTTCATGACGGCTTTCATGCGCTCTTCAAACTGACCTCTGTATTTTGTGCCAGCAACTAAGCTTGCTAAATCTAAGGTAACCACACGTTTGTTAAAAAGTGTTCTTGACACCTTTCGTTTTACAATACGTAGTGCTAAGCCTTCAGCAATAGCAGATTTACCAACACCAGGTTCTCCTATTAGAAGAGGGTTATTCTTTTTACGTCTACTTAATATCTGAGAAACACGTTGTATTTCTTTTTCTCGACCTACTACAGGGTCTAATTTGCCTTCTTCGGCAAGTACTGTTAGATCTCTACCAAAGTTATCTAAAACAGGTGTTTTAGACTTTTTATTTGTTTTACCAGACTGGCTACCTCCAAAAGGATTTTGCTTTGCATCCTCTTCTTCATTCATTTCATCATCAGAATATGATTCGGCTTTAGGCTCGTCTAGATAATCGTCTTCACTTGTAATCATAGATTTAAATTCGTCTTTTACATTATCATAATCAACTTTAAGTTTGTTTAATAACTTAGTAGTTGGGTCATTTTCATTTCTTAATATACACAATAATAAATGTGCTGTATTTATTGAGGTGCTTTGAAACAACTTAGCTTCTAAAAATGTTGTTTTTAAAGCACGTTCAGCTTGCCTTGTTAAGTGCAAGTTTTTCTTTTCGTTAGATGTTGATATAATATTAGGATTAGCCGGACTTAAAATCTCTACTTTGCGTCTTAAGTGATTTAAATCAACGTCTAATGCGCTTAATATATCTATAGCTTTTCCGTTGCCATCTCTTAATAAGCCAAGCATTAAATGCTCTGTACCTATAAAATCATGGCCTAAGCGTAAAGCTTCTTCTTTGCTAAAAGCTATAACATCCTTAACTCTTGGGGAAAAATTATCATCCATAGTAAACTCCTTTCTGCATTAAAAATAGTAAAAACATATTATCTACAAGGCAAAAACCATACCTTAAATAAAATGGTTTAACGAATAGACTAAAAAAGCATTTTAAATCAAAGCAAATTTAATGATACTTATTAACGAAAAAGATATTAAAAATTGTTAATAAAAACTCCTAAAAACAGCCTCTATAATCACTTTAAACACTACTGAAATGCTTATATTAGCACGTTTTGAAAACCTAGAAAAAATCTAATAATTTTTATATATGGCAGAAGGAGAAAAACTCATTCCGATTAACATTGAAGATGAAATGAAATCAGCCTACATTGATTACTCAATGTCGGTCATAGTGTCACGTGCTTTACCAGATGTAAGAGATGGCTTAAAACCAGTTCATAGACGTGTGCTTTATGGTATGCACGAGCTTGGTGTTAGAGCTAATTCAGCACACAAGAAATCAGCAAGAATTGTAGGTGAGGTTTTAGGTAAGTACCATCCTCATGGAGATACTTCGGTTTATGATACTATGGTGCGTATGGCTCAGGAATGGAGTTTACGATATATGTTAGTAGATGGTCAAGGTAACTTTGGTTCTGTTGATGGTGATAGTCCTGCAGCAATGCGTTATACAGAGGCTAGAATGCAGAAGATTTCTGAAGAAATGTTAGCAGATATAGATAAAGAAACTGTAGACCATAAACTTAATTTTGATGATACATTAGAAGAACCTACAGTTTTACCTACACGTATTCCTGGTTTATTAGTTAATGGTGCTTCTGGTATTGCCGTTGGTATGGCAACCAATATGCCACCTCACAACCTTACAGAAGTTGTAAACGGAACTATAGCTTACATCGATAATACAGATATTGAAGTAGATGAGCTAATGCAGCACATTAAAGCACCAGATTTCCCAACAGGTGGAACAATCTACGGTTATGATGGTGTTAAAGAAGCATTTCATACAGGTCGTGGTAGAATTGTAATGCGTGGTAAAGCCAATATTGAAGAAGTAAATGGACGTGAGTGTATCATTGTAAATGAAATTCCTTACCAAGTTAACAAAGCAGATATGATTAAAAAGACTGCAGACTTGGTTAACGATAAAAAGCTTGAAGGTATCTCTACTATAAGAGATGAGTCCGATAGAAAAGGGATGCGTATTGTGTATGTTTTAAAGCGTGATGCAATTCCTAACATCGTACTTAATAAATTATATAAGTATACTGCTTTACAGTCTTCTTTTAGTGTAAATAATATTGCCTTAGTAAAAGGACGTCCACAACTTTTAAATCTTAAGGATTTAATTCACTATTTCGTAGAACACAGACACGAAGTGGTTGTAAGACGTACAAAATACGAATTACGTAGGGCTGAAGAGCGCGCTCACATTTTAGAAGGATTAATCATAGCTTCAGATAATATTGATGAAGTAATTGCTTTAATTAGAGCTTCATCTAATGCTGAAGAAGCGAGAGAAAAATTAATAGAACGTTTTAAACTTACTGAAATACAAGCTAAGGCCATCGTAGAAATGCGATTACGTCAGTTAACAGGTCTGGAGCAAGACAAGTTAAGAGCAGAGTATGAAGAGTTAATGAAAACTATAGAAGACCTTAAAGATATTTTAGACAAGAAAGAACGTCGTATGAATATCATTAAGGAAGAGCTTGAAGTTATTCGTGATAAATATGGTGATGAGCGTCGTTCTGTTATTGAATATGCTGGTGGAGATTTAAGCATTGAAGATATGATTCCAGATGAAAAAGTAGTCATTACTATTTCTCACGCTGGTTATATTAAACGTACCTCTTTAACAGAATACAAAACTCAAAATAGAGGAGGAGTTGGTCAAAAAGCATCAACAACTCGAAATGAAGATTTCTTAGAGCATCTGTTTGTTGGGACCAACCATCAATATATGTTGTTCTTTACCCAAAAAGGAAAATGTTTCTGGATGCGTGTTTATGAAATCCCAGAAGGTTCTAAAGCTTCAAAAGGTAGAGCAATACAAAACCTTATTAATATTGAACAAGATGATAAGGTAATGGCTTTTATCTGTACTCAAGATCTTAAGGATGAAGATTACATAAACAGTCATTATGTCATAATGGCAACGAAAAAAGGTCAGGTTAAGAAAACATCTTTAGAGCAATACTCTAGACCACGTACGAATGGTATTAATGCAATTACTATTAAAGAAGGAGATGAATTATTAGAAGCTAAGCTTACAACAGGAGAAAGCCAAGTAATGTTGGCGCTAAGGTCTGGTAAAGCAATTCGTTTTGAAGAAGCCAAAACAAGACCAATGGGTCGTAATGCTTCGGGTGTTAGAGGTATAACCTTAGCAAATGATAACGATGAGGTAATAGGAATGGTTGCTGTTGATGATTTTGAAAGTAATATCTTAGTGGTGTCTGAAAATGGATATGGAAAACGCTCTAGTTTAGATGATTATAGAATAACTAATAGAGGAGGAAAAGGTGTTAAAACTATTTCAATCACAGACAAAACTGGGAACCTAGTAGCTATTAAGAATGTTTCTGATGAGGACGATTTAATGATTATTAATAAGTCAGGTATTGCAATTCGTATGGAGGTTGCAGACTTAAGAGTAATGGGAAGAGCAACACAAGGTGTAAGACTTATCAATTTAAAAGGTAATGATTCTATCGCTGCTGTTGCCAAAGTGATGAAAGATGATGAAGATGAAAATGTAGAAGAATTAGATGTAGAAAATGCCGGAGATCAAACAACAAATGAAGATGGCACGGCTATTGATACTACAGAAACAGAAAACTAAAATTAACAACAATAAATTATTTAACTAAAAATGAAAAAATTATTGACATTAGTGCTGGTTTTTACAGTTACAGCTGTGTCTTTTGCTCAAAAGGATGAAATAAAAGCATTAGAGAAAGCACTAAAAAAATCGAATTTTGCTGATGCTAAATCAGCTGCATCAGCAGCTGAAGCAATGATGGGCAATATGGATGATAAAACGAAGGCTAAGTTCTTATTCTTAAAAGCTCAGGCTCTTTATGCTAATGGAACTGCTTCTGGTAGTGATTTAGATGAAACAGTTGCTACTTTAGAAGAATTAAAAGATCATGAATCTTCTGTTGGTAAACTACGTTACACAGAGGATGCTGATGAGATGAAGTCAGAAATTTATAATTCCTTTTTAACTAAAGCTAATGAGGCATTTAAGAAAAAAGATTATGATGTAGTTACAAAAGCTTATGAAAAGATTTATAAAATTTCACCAAAAGATACGTCATTTTTGTACGATGCAGCTTTGCTCTCAGCACAAAACAATGACTATGAAACGTCTTTAAAGCACTTTATTAAGCTGAAAGAATTAGGTTATACAGGAATAAAAATGACTTATAGAGCTACTAATAAAGAGACAGGGAAAGAAGAGCCATTTATAGATAAAGCCTCAAGAGATTTTTCTGTTAAAACTATTAAGACTCATATCAAACCTGTTGATGTCAAAGAAGAGTCTAAAAGAGCAAATATTGTGAAAAATATTGCTTCGATCTATGTTTCTCAAGGTGATAATGAAAAAGCTCTTACTGTTACTAAAGAAGCAAGAGATGAGTTTCCAGATGATAAGGAATTATTATTGACAGAAGCGGTGGTTTTAACTAAAGTAGGTGAAAATGAAAAGGCTTTAGGATTGTTCAAACAGGCTTTAAAAGAAGATCCTAACAATGCTAATTTGAATTTTAACGTTGGCGTAACTGCAATGGAAGCTAATCAATATGATGTTGCAAAATCAGCGTTTGAGCAAGCACTTAAACTGAAACCAGATTATGTAAACGCTGCGATGAACCTTTCTTTTATTGAAGTAGATAAAGGAAACTCTTTATATGAAGAGATGAATAAGTTAGGTGATTCAGCTGCTGATTATAAGCGTTATGACGAGTTAAAGGCTCAAAAAGATGAGTTATTTAAGGCTGGTGCAGAAATATTAGAGAAGTTTGTAGCTAATAATCCAAACTTAGATGAAGTTGGTGTTTATAACCAATTAGCTAATATTTACAGTGCTTTAGGAGAAACAGATAAATATAATTCTTATAAGAATAAGGTAAAGGAAATAGAATCTGGTAATTAAGAATTATTACCAAGATAAAAAAAATGCGACTTAGATAATAAGTCGCATTTTTTTTTTTAAATAATCTTTTTAATTACTCTAAGTCGATGTGTATGCATTTTTTTATCAATATTATAAATACCGCTATGATCTAATCGATCAATTCTAACTTTGCCATGTGCGTGGATAATGTAATTGTCTTTCATTATTATCCCAACATGTATAATATTGCCATCAGCATTATCAAAAAATGCCAAATCACCAGGCTCGCTTTCTTCAATAAAACTTAATGCAGCTCCTTGGGTTGCTTGCTGAGACGCATCACGTAGTAATTGATAACCATTGAGCTTATACACCATTTGAGTAAAGCCTGAGCAGTCGATTCCGAAAGGAGACTTTCCGCCCCATAAATAAGGTGTGTTTAGATATAAAAAAGAGGTATCAATAATTTTAGATTTTTCACTTTTTTCGGTAATCATATTGCCTTCAAACTTTTGTTTTAAAATATCTAAACAGTTTAGGTCGGAACCGAGTGGAATAGGGTAAATACTATCGGCATCATCAGAAACAAATTGTATAAGATTTTTAGATAAGGCAATATCAGAATTTACTAATTGTACGTACTGATCTTCTTCAATTTCAACATATTGTTTGTTGTCTATCCAACCTTCATATTTATCATATGCAAAACGAATGCGACTCCATTTTTTGCGCTGTTCAAGCACTTTAAAAAAGTCACCATACAAGGCCTGTGTTACCATCTCACTAGTATCAGTAGGCTCTAATCGTATAGGTACAATCCCTAGATTGCAAACTCCGTATTGCATAAAAGAAATTTAAGCGCGTTCTATTACTATTGCAGAAGCACCACCACCACCATTACATATAGCAGCTGCACCAATTTTAGCATTGTTTTGGTGTAATACATTAATAAGTGTAACCAAGATTCTTGCGCCAGAGCATCCAAGAGGGTGACCTAAAGAAACAGCACCACCATTTACATTTACTTTATCGTCAGATAATCCTAAAATCTTCATATTTGCTAGACCAACAACTGAAAAAGCTTCATTAAACTCAAAGAAATCTACATCACTTAATTCTACATTCGCTTTTGCTAATGCTTTTGGTAATGCTTTTGCTGGTGCGGTAGTAAACCATTCTGGTTCTTGAGCAGCGTCAGCATAACTTTTTATAGTTGCTAAAGGTTTTAAACCTAATTCTTCAGCTTTTTCCTTACTCATTAAAACTAAAGCCGCTGCACCATCATTGATAGTTGAAGCATTAGCAGCTGTTACAGTACCATCTTTAGTAAAGGCAGGACGTAAAGCAGGAATTTTTTCCATCTTTACATTAGTATATTCTTCATCTGTATTAACAACTATAGCATCACCACGACGTTGAGGTACTTCAACAGGAATAACTTCATCATCAAATTTTCCAGCTTCCCAAGCAGCTTTAGAGCGCTCATAAGATTGTACAGCAAATGCATCTTGGTCCTCTCTGCTAAATTCGTATTCAACCGCACAAGCATCTGCACAAACACCCATTGCTTTGTTGTCATAAGCATCTACCAAACCATCTTTTTGCATACCATCTACAAGAGTAGCAGGGCCAAATTTCGTAGCACTACGTGCATGGTAATAGTGTGGTATAGCACTCATGTTTTCCATTCCTCCAGCAACCATTATATCAGCATCGCCAAGACTAATAGCCTGTGCAGCTTGCATTACAGCTTTCATACCAGAAGAACAAACTTTATTTATTGTTGTACAAGGCACAGTATTTGGAATTCCAGCGAATATAGCTGCTTGTCTCGCAGGCGCTTGTCCTGTACCAGCTTGAACTACATTACCCATTAGTACTTCATCTACCATTTCAGGTTTTAGATTTATCTTTTCTAGTGCTCCTTTTATGGCAGCAGCTCCAAGTTTTGGGGCTGGTACACTAGATAAACTTCCTAAAAAACTTCCTATAGGTGTCCTAACGGCAGATACAATTACTACGTCCTTGTTCATTATTATTTTGTTTATAATTAATTCCTGCGAAATTAAGGATTTTTTGAGATATTTCGGAATGTATTACAGATTATGGAGGTTTTAAATTTTAATATTTGTTACATTTGATTATATATGAAA
Source organism: Winogradskyella sp. (assembly GCA_030149115.1). Lineage (GTDB taxonomy): Bacteria > Bacteroidota > Bacteroidia > Flavobacteriales > Flavobacteriaceae > Winogradskyella. The sequence continues at coordinate 7,378 of JASBSE010000401.1, forward strand.
GAACTTCTGAATAAATGGTATAAAAATCATGCTCTAGTATATAAAATACTATTGTTCCTGTTGACTACGTTGTTTGTCGTTTATTTATTTCCTAAAACAGGGAAGTTTAGGTATTCTTTTGAAAAAGGTAAACCTTGGCAGTCTGAAAGTTTATTAGCGCCATTTAATTTCGCGATTCAAAAGACTCAAGAAGAGATTAATGAGGAACAGCTTGAAATTGAAAATAATGCTTCAGTTTATTTCGATATTGATCTTGAAATTCCAAAGACCATCAAGCTGAATTACATTACTAAATTCAATGAGGTTTTTAATGATTCTATTTCATCTAAAACAGATTTATTTAAGCAAGGCACTGATATAATTGAGACTTTATATGAAAATGGAATTTTAGATACAGATTATCCATATTCTAATGATAAACCTGTTGTATTGGTGGCTTCTAATACGGTTGAAAAACGTTTAGAGTATAAAGGTTTAATTGAAATAAACCAACTTCGAGATCGACTTGAGAATTATTTGGCAAAATCAACTTCTGCTGAGAATAAAAATAGAATGATATCCTTGTTTTTTGATATCGTTAAACCTAATGTAACATTAAATGAAACGCTCACAAAAACCACATTAGAAGAGGATCTTTCTCAAATAGCATTAACTCGTGGAAGCATAGATAAAGACCAGTTAATTATTTCAAAAGGGCAGGTGGTAGAAGATGAGGAATACAATATTTTAAAATCACTGAAATCTGAATATGAATCTCAGGTTTGGAATACAGCTAATTATAATTGGGTTCTTGTAGCCTATACATTATTAGTGGCTCTGGCACTTTTGATGTTATTACTGTTTTTGCAGAAATATAGGTTGGAGGTTTTTCAAAATAATACCAAAGTAACCTTTATATTTTTTAATATAGCTCTGATGATATTACTTACCACTTTGGTGATTAACTATAACTCTCAATACATATATGTGGTGCCATTATGTATATTACCATTGGTGTTAAAAGCCTTTTTTGATGCGCGACTTGGTTTATTCTCTCATGTACTCACGGTTTTGCTTTTAGGCTTTATTGTACCCAATAGTTATGAGTATATGTTTCTGCAAATTATTGCAGGAATCGTAACTATATTGACGGTTTCAGAGTTATATAAACGTGCCAATCTTTTTATTTCAGTTGGTCAAATAACGCTTATATATATCATTGCTTATTTTGCCTTTTTCGTAATTCATGAAGGTCAAATAACAACTTTAAAGTGGGATACATTTGGGCTATTTATTCTATGTGGTTTAGCAACACTTTTTGTTCAGCCACTTATCTATATTTACGAAAAGATTTTTGGTCTTGTATCTGATGTTTCCCTTTTAGAATTATCAGATACCAACACTAAGCTTTTAAAAGAATTATCTAACAAAGCACCAGGTACATTTCATCATTCATTGAATGTTGCCAACTTGGCAGAAGCTTCAGCTAATGAAATTGGTGCAAATGCTATGCTGGTTAGGGTAGGAGCTTTGTATCATGATATAGGTAAAATGAAGAATCCAACCTATTTTACCGAAAATCAAAGTAATGGTATTAATCCTCACGATGAGTTATCAAGTAGAGAAAGTGCAATGGTAATAGTAGACCATGTATTGAATGGTATTGAAATTGCCAAAAAATATAATCTACCAGATCGTGTTATTGATTTTATTAGAACCCATCATGGTACAAGTGTTGTTTATTATTTCTACATGAAAGAGAAGGCGGAAAATGATTCTGTAAAAATTGAAGATTTTTCATATCCAGGACCAAAACCATTTAGTAAAGAAACGGCTATTTTAATGATGTGTGATAGTGTAGAAGCTGCGTCAAAAAGTTTAAAGGAACCAACAACAACAAAGATTAATGATTTTGTTGAGAATATCATTAATAAGCAAATGGAAAGTGGTCAATTTCTAAATGCTAATATTACTTTTAAAGAAATTCAATCTATAAAAAAGGTTTTAAAGCACAAGCTTGCCAATATCTATCATTTGAGGATAGAGTACCCAGAATAAAACAAAAAAGCCACACTAAAATAGTATGGCTTAATGTGATCGCGACAGGATTCGAACTAAATTTCAAATCCCCTTTATTTATAGGCTTTCACTAATACTTTCAAACTATGTTGACCGAATTGTGTATTTACAATTTGACTTTCAATCTTATTGTAAAGATAAGCATTTCAAAAGAGTAAAACTAACTAAACACTACTAAAACTTATGATTAATCTATTAAGTATTTGTTGACAATTTCCTCTTCTATTCCGCTGTATTCAACAAACTCTTTGATTGTGATAAATTGATATGACTCCTTTCCAAAGTAGTTTCTAATATCATTTAAAAGCTTACGCCCATAGCGTTCACTACGTCCTGTGATACGCTGAATATCTTTTGGGTATATGCAAGCTCTTTTTGGGGTCATAATACTCTATCTATGCTTTATCCGTACATCATCCATACTTCATTGTTTTATGATTATGGTGATGGTGATGCGTTGTTAAAATGTTGGAAATCCCGATAGGGTTTTCAATATTTTAATGACGTTTTTGGTTGTATCGGAATGGATGACCGAAAACGGAATTGGATTTTTAACAACGTGCTATAAAATTACGTGATTTGGTTTCATTAATCAAAAAACGAATTATTATGGCAAAACAAACTGGTATTATTAAACTGAAAGGAACTATCGGTGGTATTTCCTTTTACAAAACGACTGATGGGCATCTAGCACGCGAAAAAGGCGGTGTTGACGGCAATCGTATTGCGAATGATCCTGCGTTTCAGAGAACTCGTGAAAATGGGTCTGAATTTGGTAGAGCTGGTAAAGGTGGTAAACTTTTGAGAAATGCTATTCGTATTCTTTTACAAAATGCAAAAGACAAACGTGTGGTATCTCGTTTGACTAAAACGTTGGTTGCTATCACTAAAACTGACACCACCAATGAAAGAGGATCTAGAACACTTCAAGATGGGAATTTAAGCTTGTTAGAAAGCTTTGAATTCAATTTAGGTGGAAAGTTAGGAACAACACTTTTTGCTCCGTTTACGAATGCTTTTGACCGTGTTTCTGGTGATGCTACGGTTAACCTTGATGCATTTTCTCCAACGGTTAGAATTGCAGCTCCAACTGGAACAACTCATTTTAAGGTGGTAATGGGTGCTTCTGAATTGGATTTTGAGAATGAAACCTCAACATTTGAAAATGATGATACTGCTATTCTGCCTTACACTGCTGCTGACACAGCTGCTATTGCCTTGACAGCTTCTTTGACTGCTAACTCAACGCTTCCTGTTGTACAGGTGCTTGGTATTGAGTTTTACCAAGAGGTAAACGGACAGATGTACGAGCTTAAAAACGGTGCTTACAACGCTTTGGCAATTGTTATTGTAGATACGCCGTAAGTATGGAATTAGTGCTGCATAGAGCCTATTTTGAAGAGGGCACCAATGGTGCTCTCTTTAATTCTGATAGATTCCTTTGTCATACCATCGAATTGCCCTGGAACAATAACAAACGAAATATTTCCTGTATTCCTGAAGGCACTTATGAAGTTGAACCACGTTTTTCTAAACGATTTAAGCAGCATTTGATTTTGAAGTCTGTAAAAGGTAGAAGTTTTATCCTGTTTCATCCTGCGAATGATGCCTTAAAAGAACTTCAAGGGTGTATTGCTCCAGTAACTTATTTGAGTGGTATAGGAAAGGGCGTTTACTCTAAAAATGCTATGCAAAAACTGTTGTCTTTGGTGTATCAGGCTAAAGACCGAAAAGAAACCATTTTATTAACTATTAAATCACAGAATTATGAACATTGCAGAGCGTTATAAAAAACCAACTCCAAAATTCTTTAAAACTTTACGAAATATTGGTATCGCTTTAGCTACTGCAGGTGGTGCTATCATAGCTGCACCAATAACAATGCCTGCCATTGTGGTAACCATTGCTACTTATATGACCGTTGCCGGAACTGTGGCTACCGCAGTAAGTCAAGCAGTTGTTACTGATGATGAAAACACAGAAACAGATGAGGTTGACGATGGATTATAATACCAAATCTGCCATTATTGGTGGTACTTTCTTTTCATCAATTGTGAATATTGGTGTTGAAGATTTGATTACTACTATTATTTTCGCTGTTGTTGGTGCTATCGTAAGTTTCTTCGTTTCTCTACTACTTAAAAAGTTTATCACTTTTCTCGGGGCAAAGTGTCGTAGGAGGAAGTGATTATTGATGTTAAGCGGTTGGAAAGATAAATAAAGGGCATTTTCTAAAAAATGCTCTTTTTTTATGCGCGGTGTTGAGGTGGGTAAATGAAAAGAGCAATACCCTGATAAGGGATTGAGCGAATGTAATGCATCCTACCGCAGACACAAGGCAAAACATTAATAATTGCTGTAACCTACACCGTTGAAATGGGTGGTGGGGAAAAGATGGAAAAATTGTGTGTTCTAAATTTCAATGCCAGTTCTGAATTGAGCGTGGGGAATGTCGGCTATTTTACATAATGGCGTTATAGTACAGAAAGTGAATGAATGCTACTATAACTACCCGTTATGTAAACATAGCTTAGGGTAGTTTTTGGCGTGAGCGATGGGAACAGCTCTTTGCTTTTTTGCTGTACCAATTTTGTGAATAATTTTTTTAAGCAAAACAAGCAATGTGCTGTGTGCGGGTTGGCAGCCAAAAACTACATGCGCGTTGGCGAGCGGAACAAACCAAAAGACAGAGGATTTTTGCTTTTGCAACAAACTGGGTTTTGGTTTGTGGGGAATTACTTCTTTACAGACATAAAGGTTTCATATAAAAAAAGTTTTCTATTCTTTTTATCAATATTAACGACTTAAACCTGCCAATTTCTCTAGATCATTAATTTAAGATACTAGACAAAACTATTCTTCTTCGTCCTTTGAAAATTCTTCACTTAATTTATTAATTGCATTATGCAATTTTTTATATGGATATAAGCGATTTGAAGAAAATCCAATTTTTAAATCATAAAGTGAAAACATCTTATTTACATACTTGCATGCTAAATCAACATAATGAAAATCAGCATCAGTGCTAAATTTACCAGGTCTTCTAAAGTTCTTATGAAGCGGATTACTAGACTCTATCAAGTTATATTTAGCTATATGATTCCACATGTTGTGTGCGTTTACGCTAAATGGTTGGTAAACATAATTATAAAAATCTATGCACCCAGCTTCTTCTGCCATTTTTCTTACACTAATTTCTGACCACTTTGATAGATTAACTTCTGTTAGAAAGACATACCGTTGGGAATTAATCCAATTTTCCATTGCTTCAATATATACTTTATTCTCTTCAAGATTTCCAGAAGATTCTAATTCTTTTTTTTGATGTGCAATTTGTAGTTTTTCTTGACCTAGCCCAAAAAAAATAAATTTTCGAGACCTTTCAAGTGGATCTTCCAAAATCCAAGCTAGGTTTATATAATTATCCGCTAAACTCCTTAAAATCATAGGGGCCATATGACCATTCCATGAAGAACTACAACTTAAAAGATGTTCAGTAATTGTTATTTGTCTAGCCAATATACCCCCAACCACTTCATAAATTTCTGGTGTATTAAGATCTTTTTGCCAAGAATTCCATCTTTCCTTTAATTCAAATTGAATGTCCTCTATATATAAATTAAGTATATGTTGTATCTTTTCATTAATGTTTTTCATTTAATCAAAATAGAAATTATTAATTACGTATGGCTCTATTTCAAAAGCTCTATTCCAAAAGTATTTTTGCCAATCACTATTTTCTATATCCCTCTTTTTGCTTTTTATTATTGGGTATATTGATGCTCTAATAGCTGAAGCAACTTTTCTAGATAATTCAGTAGCAGGATATTTTTCTATTTCTGGTAAATGAATTAAAGAACTTTCTTTAGTTACTCGTAAAATATCCAATAGAAATAAATGATAAATAATGTTCCCTAGTGCCCAAACACTTTCTTTATTCCTTTTTCCATCAATAGACTTAAGAATCCTCTTAACCTCGGAAACATCTTCCTGATTGTATTCCGGAATATCAGAAAATAAAAAATTAAGAGGTGATTTAGGAAATACTTTAATCAATGGAAAGATATTAGGTTTTATCCTATCTAATAAATGGTTTGAAGCTTTTAAAACTTGTTCTTTTTCTGATTTAGTTAAAACCTCAAAATCGCTAATAAACGAAAAGCATTTTGTGGTTTTTTCTTGTCTAATATCCCTTATTATTTTGAGAAAATTCAATGAAAGTTCAGCCGATTGTGACACACCTAGTTTGTCATTCAAAAATGCTAACCAAATTATCTCTGGAACAATGTTGTCCATGAATGATACTTCTATGAATTGAGTTTGCCAATCATCAAAATAATTAAGAAAAGGTGGTTGTAGTTTTTTTCCAACTTGCTTATGATCTTTTAAAACTTTGTTCATAGTAACCTGCTTATCTATATTTTCGAATCATAACTGATTGGTTGAATCGAAATAATTTTTATGGATTCATCAGTATTCTCAACTGTTATTGATTTTTTATCTAAATCTATTTTAGATTTAATGTCTTTACCATCAAGCATTTTTTTAAAATGTTGAAACATCTCGGGTATGGATTTGTGATAATTACCTGATTGTAATCTAATAAAAGTATAAAGCGTATCATTTACATTGTACCGCCTTAACTCAATAAACCCAGAAATAGCATTAGTACTCATATTTGTATTTGTAATGTCCCAAAGGTCTTTATTATCTGATTTTAATACTATTTCGACAATAGTTTCTGCTTCATCTTGGGCAAGGTTATTAAAATCTATTACTCTTTGAAGCTTTTGCTTAATAAAGTTAAAACTTAAGAATTCAAATCTAATATATCTACTAAAATCGGTATAGCTTTCTATCTCCAAAAATCGAACATATTCTTTCAATTCGAATGTAATAGGTTCTGGCAAATTATTATTTATAAACTCCTTGTATTTTTGTTTGGATCCAAATAATTGTGCTGCATAATCTGATGTTTTTAGCATTTTGGTGGTCCAAGCATCATTTTGGGTCATTTGGGCACACAATAAAGTGATATCGTTTTGAGACCAGAACTCTATCGTAATTGGGTTAATCGTATCAGCAGTATGAAATTTTCGAACATCATGATAGGCATGATAAAAAGAGTAGTCATAAATGCTCCATAAATTGTTTTGCTTATCGTCTAATAACTTTTTATATAAAGAAAGTGACAGCTCTTTAAGATCATCTTCTGTGGTTCCCCAATCAGAAAAATCAAGTCTAATTCTAGATTCACTTATGAGTGCTAAAAATTTGATTTTACTTTCAAGTTTAAAATTATCCTTATCGATAAACTCTTGAATTATATATTTCCAGATACTTGGTTTTTCATTATCTGTCCAAAAATCATTATTTCCTATTTTAAGCTTTAATTGACGCCCAATAAATTCAGATAATATATTCCAAACAGATGTTGAATGAGTAGCATAAGATTCTGCATCATTAAAAATATATAGCAATATTATTATTGCTTTTAAAGCCTCATCTTTATCTATTGTATTGAAATATGCTAGTCTATTTAAAATGCTATTCGTATGCCCTTCATTCAATAACTTATTTAAATTCTCAAAATCATTATCAAAATTAAATATGCTTTTAAATTTGACTTCACTTAAATCTTTTTCTTGTATTTTCTGTTGAAGTAGTTTTCGAAGATTATTCTCAAACTTTATTGAGGTATGGCTGTCAGCAATATTTTCTTTACCAAAAAGCACAATTAATGTCTTTATTAATAAAATATTTTGCTGTTTAGTTAAGTTATTAGTTTCGTTAATCTTTGTTTCTTTATCAATGTCTTTTGAGATTTCATACTTGCTAAAATCTATATTAAGCTTTTGATTTAAATGAAAAACCCTATATCTTCTCATTGCTTTAAAAGTATCACCTTTATCAGAATCATTTTCGGTTTCTACCAATTCACAAAGATTTGTTTCTGGATTATAAGGAATTATGGTTGACCAATTATTATTTAAAAATTTTATTGCATAAGGAAACGTCATTTTTAAATAAGTAAAATTTAAAAAATCATTTGTGTCAAGCTCATCTGGTAAGGACTTAAAATCAAAGACCAATTGATTCACCAAGCGTTTTACACCTCTATAGTTTGAAATATAATCATCAAATAAATTATCTTCTCTATAGATACAAGTTTCAACATTTCTAACAAAATCTGCTTCAAAACCTAAATCTGTTTGTTTAAATAAACCTATGAAATCAGTTTTTAGCTGGGATTTTTCAATTTCTGGCAAATAAACTTCTAATTGAAAAAATTTGTCTACAAATGTATGGTCGGCAATATCATTTTTCACTAATAAAGACTCAAGTACATAATCTTTATCTAATGCTATTAGAAAAATGAAGTTTTTAAAATTTGCAGTATTTCTAACTAACTTTAAGACTTGTAGAACTTCACTATTTGAAAGTCTATCTAGATCATCTATAAATACTATATATTTCTTATTTAATATATTTAAAGTATCATTAATTTTTTTATAAGTATCATAAGAAGACGAATCAGAAAATATGCTCGAATTAGGTTTAAAGAATTCCGAAATACTTTTATTCTTGTACAATTTTAAAAGCTTATCAGAATAACTTAAAAATTGATTTGACAACCTTCCACTATATTTATTTATTTCGGCACTTAACTGTTTGAAAAACTCTGAAATAATATCAGTTTCACTATGATTTAGATATGGTAAAAACTTTAAATGAATCGTATGCTCATTACTTTTCTCTTCTAACTTCTCTTCAATTAGGCTAATCAAACTTGATTTACCATTACCCCAAGGACCAACAATTCCAATTGTAAATGAATTTTTAAAATTTGATCTTTCTAAATATTCAACAATTTTTTCCGCTCTTTTGTGGTAGTTTAACTTGTCATCGCCTTTTAATAAAACAGGATCATCAGAGATAAACGGATTTGGCTTTCTTTCAAACTCTTTTTTACTTAATAAATTTATAGCAGTTAGTATAATTGTAAGAACCAACAATACACCTAAAAAGTCAATGTACAATAATTTTGAAGAAAATAATATGAAGTCCCATCCATCTTTATCAATTCCCCACTTCAATACTACATAAATCAAGCTCGACACAACTAATGAATGAATCAAAAAGATTGAAGGCTGATACTTTTTTAAAGCTATTTTGTATAAAATATACATTACAGCTATAGTAAATAAAAGAACAAAAATAAATTTAGGAATTTGTAATATTAGCTTTTCATCGATAGTAAAATATTTAGAAATTATTCTATTAACTGTAGATGATGCTAAATAGAACATTAAGATTCCTAATACATAAACTGATGAAACCTTAAACATTCTATTTTCAAAAATCTTATCGAAAAAACTTTCTATTCTCTTTGGCATTTTAATTAATTGTTAAATACAAAAAGCCAATGAAATATCATTAGCTCCTGAATTGTAAAATAATTTGAACTATATCAGTCCTAAATATACGAATTATGTGTTTGAAGTCTTACGAAAATCCTTGTTGGCTATTCTTTCAAAAAAATGTGTTTTAATAGAAAACTATTTAAGAGTTTTATGATGTAAATCAATACCTTCTATTTCATAGACTTGAGTAGTGCGACAATCTAATTTATCTGGATTGAAAATGGCTAAATTATAACCAACAGAGTATAACGAACTTTGGTATTCAACTCCATCAAATCCCAAAGACTTTATAAATTCTGAAATATATTGTGTTGGGATATAATCTAACTGCTTATCTAATTTTCTGATTGGTAAGGAAATTTCTTTTTGCAGTGTTTGAATGAAAGGAACATAAATTAAGAAGTCTTCTATTGCTTCATATTCTGACCAAGGAATAGGGTCATCTTTAGGGTTTCTTAAATTTAAAATTTTCAAATCTTCTTCTAATTGAAATTCGCCAACAGTCACATAGTCAAATAGTGAAGCTCGCGTTTCGTACAATGATGTTTTTAACGAATCTGCCACATATAAATAAGAAATACCTTTAGGGTTAGCTCTACCACCAGTTGTTAATTCTTTAGGGGGGTTTCCCATTTTATCAGGCGAAAAACCATTTTTATCAGAAATACGACATCTATAAAATATTCTTCCTTTTTTAATTTCCTTATAGAAGCTTTCGTGCATAAAAAAGTTAGTAAGCTTATTTAAGTCAATTGTGTTTTGAATGTGATACCGGTTTGTATATTTTATTTCTTCTTTAAAGTCTTCCCAAATACCGTGAATTTGGTTTGTTTCGGTAAGTAAATCAATCTTAATTTCAGAAGATACATTATTGTTAAACAAATCTTCAATATCTTCAATTTCATCTGCAAAAATTGCTTGGAAAAGTTCTTTAGAATTTACAACCTTGTTTGTAGTAAGATTAAAGTCTTTTTTTAAAGATTGTGGCAGATCAAGTTCTGAAGCTTCATTAACTGTATAAAGCGATATGATATTTCTAAAAAATGGTGCAAGTTCCCTAGCTGCATATATGGATACATTGGTCGATTTACAGAAATTGCAATTACCGACTCTATCATCTGCATTTATAATACTAATGAGATAGTCACTGGTAAAGCAGTTAACACAACAATTCATAACTATATATTAGTAATTACCAGTTCGATGTGGTTCATTACAGATAGTTTTTTAAGAGTTCCTAGACCAGGAAAATGACCTCTTTGTTGCAAGTCCCTAAAAATTTCTACCGCTCGGGTATGAATGTTTTGTTGATTACACCAGGCTACTAATTTATCTAAAGCTTCAATAAACTTACCACCGATATCTGAAGTGTCACCATTTGAATCTGAAACAAAATGCTTTACCTTAATTTTACCTGTACCGTCAATATAAGATAGATGAATTGCCACAGCTCTTGGTAAAAATCCAGAATCAGAATAATTATCGCCTATTGTGATAAAGTCACCAAATCCTACAAAACCGTCTTCTTGATAGTATCTGTATTCTTCAGAAAAACTACTTTCTTGGTCTAAATAATCAGCATTTTTAGATAACTCCTTAAAATAATCATCAAGAGACACCCTTGTATTTTGTTCAAATTCTCGGTAATATCTTCTACTTGTTTTAGAGAAGTAAATTAAATTATAAACAACATTTAGGCTTGAACTTAACAACTCAATGTTTTCTGTTGTTGTTTCAGCATTATGAATCAGAGTTACGCCATTATAATCTAGGTTTAAACCCTCAATAAATGGAATTAAAGTATCTAATTGTCTTGATGAAAAAGCATCGATAATTACAGCTAATTGATAATTTTTGTAATGATTTAGATTTTCAGTAAGAACATCAATTATTACTTGACGGTTGTTTTTTAAATCTCCAACTCTAGGGTTAATAACAACATTAAAGTTGACATTTTTAGAAGCCAGTTCCTTTAAAGAAGATTTTAATGTGGAAGAACTCTTCACAGGTTCTATTACTGGTGAAGTCTTTAAAATATCGTTTGGAAATAAGCCACATAAATCTCTTAATGCGATTAACTCAAATTGTTTACCTCTGACATATGGGAAATACATACTTTGCTTTTTTGTGATAAGAAATATTCTAATTGTTGGTATTCAATATCTGAAAAATCCAAAGAATAACAAATATGCTTAAGCGATTCTGGGATTTGTCTTTCTTTAAAAACTTCCGGATTAGAAATGTTCCTATATTTTAATTTTTGTACAACTAATTTTTGAAATTCTAAAATATCTATTTTTTTTGACATCTTAAGACATTCTCTAAAAATTTGGGTATTAGGAACATCAGGCACAAATTTAAAATAAGATCTCATCAAACTAATGTATTCATCTTTTCGTAATGTCTTGAAAAGAGCATCGTGCTTGAAAGTAAAGGTGTTTTTTTTAGCTTCTTTTACAGTTTTTAGTGCATTTCGTTGAGTTAACTCAATTATACCAATATTAGAATTATAATATTTCATTAATAGGTTTGGTATATGCTTTGAGCTTGTAACTATATAGATTTTATCTGCAAATTTTTCGTAATCAGATAACTGTTTATCTAACTTTTCCAGACCATCTAATTCTGTTTTGATTTCATATATGCGAGCTTCACCGTTTAAAAGAACAAAGTCAGCAATTGAATTACCTATTTTAAATTCATTTAATGCTATAGTGCTTTTCAAACTATATTTTCTCAATAAAAGCTTATTGATAAGAATGTTCTTATAAACATACTCATTTTTATAATTGCGAACTAAGGATTTGTAAATTTGATTTAGAACCTGAAGATTAGTAGTACTCTCTTTGACTTTTGTATATCTATCGACACGATAAAATGTATCAAAATAATCTTCGTCTCTCACTATTTTTTTAAAATTAGCGGTAGAAAAAATTTGAGCTAAACTCCTAATTTGATTTAAATCTTTTGTTATCTCCATATATTTTACAAATCTACAAAATTCATATAGAAGTCGTAATTCTAACGACTTTTAGGTTTTTTTATTGGGTATGCGACTTTGTATCAGGTTCTTTTGTCTTTACTTTCCTTATCAAAAGCAATCAAATTGAATAGTTGTCGCATTCTGGAACGTACTCTATTGCCGTATCTTTCTTCTAATTCTTGTGCATTTAAATTTGTTGTGGCGTGAGTTCTAGTTTTACGCTGAAGAAATAAATCGTAACGAGATAAGAGGATTTCGCCCATAACATTGCAATCTTTACCAAAATGTCTTCCAGTTGTTTCTACTCCTAAATCATCAAAGCAATAGAAATTACTACTTCCATATTCTTGAATGGTTTTGTAGCCAATATTGTTGAAAGCAAACGTGATGTTTCTTGCTGGGATTAATTCGTAAGATTTTTGGTGTGGTACGATGTTCCTTAATAATTTCATTAAACTGGTTTTACCACAACCAACAGGACCCGATAATAAAATCCCCTTGTTTGGATCTATATTTAGTTTTGCACAGGCTTCAAAATCACGAATGAAATAAATGCATAGTTTATAAAGCACCACCTCATCTTCTTCATAAATCTTGAAGTTTTTGCCAAACATCAATTTCCCTTTTGCATCGAGGTAAATGAGTATGCTTTTGAAATCATACTGAATACAATTGTCTTTTAACTCGCCAAGTTTGTATTGGACTCCTTTTTCGATGATTATGTGAGGTTGATTATTCATTGTTATGCTGAATTAAGACTTCTCGACTGCGCTCGAAGTGACAATGAGATTCTGAATCAAGTTCAGAATGACAAAAAATTTAAAGTGGTTCGTTATAATTTTTATTTTTAGTTGTCCTAAGGTTGTCCGAATTTGGGACACTGCTATTTTGTTTTAAATCAATTTCAGAATCATTAAAACCTGAATTTTTAAAATTTTTCTGTTTATTACTGTTTTTGTTTTCTATAGTTTGTATATGTTTATATATAGGTACCAGTGCTTGTCCACTGCTTGTCTCGATTTGAGTAGAGTTGTGTCCTACTACTTGTCCAGAACTTGTCCCAAATTTGAGCATCTTAATTTTACTCCCTCTATACGGATTGTGGGATGGGAAATACACGATATATTTCCAATGATTTAATTCCTTGATGCATCTATGATAGGTAGATTTAGAGCCTATTTTAGATAGTTGCATAACCTCATCACGGTTTATAAAAAACTCTTCTAAAAATCGGTTTAAATTCCACAACTGAAATAAGGCTATGTATAGGCTTATGTGGGTTGGGTTTAATCGACTATCTTTAGAGAATTGGTTGAAAACTGCGTTGAGATGTTTGATATAGTTTACTTCTTCCATAAGGGTGAGATTGCCACGTCGCTATAGCTCCTCGCAATGACACTAAAATTTGTTATGGATGCGGTTTTCTTCCATTACTTTTAGGATTTCTTCGTAGTCGTAATAGATAACACCACCAACTTTAGTGTAGGGTAGTGTGCCATTGATACGCAAATTTTGTAATGTTCCTGGTGAGATGCTTAAAAGGTCTCTTACTTCTGGTGATTTCAACCATTTTTTAGGTGCAAAACCTGATTGATGGTTAATGATTGCTTTGATGTCTTCCAGTAATTCTTCTTTAAATTCTCGTAGGTCTTCGGTAGTAATAATTGTTGCTGCCATAGTAAAGTTTTAAGTTAAATAGCTACCGCCTCGAACTCTCATTCTCGGCAGCAGCTATTAATGTGATTTGACTTTCGTTTGGCAAATATGAAGTGAATTGGTAAGCTTTATTCACAACGGGGATTGTGTTGTGAACGATTTTACCTAAATCCCTTCATCGGTATCTTCCATTCGTTTTAGCAATCCTTTATTTAATGTGGTAAGGAATTTTGCTCTATCGGCTTTCCGAGTCCTAATTTCAAGGAATGTACGACGGTATTGCCCTAAATCTATTTCAAAAATATGTTCAAAATATTCTGCAATATCTTTTAAATCAGCAGCACCATTATTAAAGACACCTTCTGTGTGTAATGCATAAACCAGCTCAATTAAGGCTACTTTTGGGCTTGTCCAAATCATTTTCAAGTTCGGTTTGCGTTGTGATTTTTCGCCATTGTCTTTATTACCAATTAATACTAAATTATTTTCTAAATACAATTGAATTAAATCGTTTGCCAATATTTTGGCCACTTTATAATCGTGCGATGTTGAGAAACTTGTATCTGCTTCGAAATAGTAACTATCTAAAGACATCTTAATATCAAACCTACTACGCAGGAAATATTTATGGTCTAAATAGGTGCTTCTTGAACGGTAATATCTATAAAACTCTAGCTCATTATCAAAAAATGCTTTTAGCTTAACTAATTCATTATTGTAATATTTTTTTACTATTCTATTACCTCCATTTGGTTTCTTCATTTCGATTTTAAAAATCGTGTTATAGTAAATGAGTTTAGAGGTAAATTGTGGCTTTATTTCTTTAAAGAACTTAATTTCTTCAGCATCTGTCTTGAACTTTGTTTTTTGTACTACAATCTTTAATGCTTTGATGGTTTTTAAAATGACTTCAATTGCACGTTCACAACGTGTGGATTCATTGTCTATTTCTAAATTTATAAAGCTTAATTGATCGTTAAGATTAGTTAGTAGGCTGTTTATTTTTGAACTCAAATAGTTTTATTTTCATTAAACTTATTTAATGTTTCTACCCTCTTTTACTGCTACCAACTCATGTGAAACAATAAATTCAAGGGTATTTTTAAATTATTTATCAAAGATTGCAGAAATGTTATTCAACTATCAATTTCTCTATTGCATTTTCATTAGAAGTAAAATCTTTTCCTGAAAACAGAACATATTTTGCTTTTGTTTTTATGGAAGTAGAACTATCTTCAAGTTCAACAAAAATGTTTTCCAAGTATAATTTACGATTATTTATGGTTACATAAACTTTAGATTTTTGGTTAGGATAATGAATTAGATAAAATTTTAATTTTGATGATGCTGCCAAATGCATTTCTATAAGGTTCGGTGCAATTATTTTTGTGTTCATTCCGTATGCAAAATCTTTTTGCACTTTACTTAATGGTTTTTTAACACCTCCTTCTGTATAGACAATGCGATACTCAACTATTGGGTTCTTTGTATTAATAGATTCTCCTTCCATATTTGCATCATACACATAAGTATTATGATTATTGCTGTGTTGTATATAAAAAAGTCGTGTCGCTGTTTTTTCAGGTTTTGGGTAGTTTTCCTGTGAAAAGACAATTGTGTTGCTAAAGAAACAAAAGAAAAAAGGTAATAAAGTCTTCATGCAAAATCTTATATGTTTAATTTTTAAAAAATTAAATTAATTAAGTATACGTAACAGTTCATCATTTTTTTCTCTAGCATATTCATAACCAGCTTTGTAAATTTCATCAATTTTTGAAAAATCAAATGTACCATAGGTTTCCATTTTTGGCGGTTCCATATAAATATCACAAAGTTGTTTCTTATCCTCCACATTATAATTAATAGAAACTTTAACTATACGTTCTATGATGGCTTTATAACTCCATTTTACAATGGGCGATTTAGGAATATTAGATACATTAACACCTATTATTTTATCGCATTTACCTTTAATCAAATTTGTAGGGAAATTGTTTAAAATACCGCCATCACATAAATAAGCATCATTAATATGCACAGGCTCAAATACCAAAGGTACAGCACAAGATGCCTTTACAGCTGTTGAAATGGATCCTTTATTAAATACTACTAATTCTGCATTTATCAAATTAGTTGCTGTTACAAAGATTGGTATTAGTAACTGATCAAAATCGTCGTGAGGAATGTATTTGTTTAAAATACGTTTAAAAATATTGGGGGTAAACAGTCCTGCGGACTTTAATTCCAGACTAGAGCGACTAAAAAACTTTTCTGCTTTACCAATTTCTAATATTTCTTTAGGTTCATAACCTGCAGCTAAAAAAACACCAGCCAATGAACCGGCACTTGTTCCTGAAATAACGGAAGGTTGTATTCCAATTTCGTATAAGTATTGAAGCACACCTAAATGTGCCATTCCTCGAATACCTCCTCCAGATAATGCAATGCCAATGGTTGGGTTCATATTTTGTTGTAATTTATCTGTTTATACTCTTAATGTATTGTCATACCACCATCTACAATATGTTCTTGTCCTGTAATGAAAGACGCTTCATCCGAAGCTAAAAACACAACAATTCCTGTTAATTCACTCGTTTCTGAAATTCTTCCTAACGGAATTTCATCTAAGGCGCTTCTACCTTCTTTAGAGGCATCTTCATCGGTAGCTTCAATCATCATTGGCGTTAATACAAAACCTGGATGCATAGAGTTTACTCGTATATTTTTTGGTCCGTATTCAAACGCAGCGCCTTTGGTCATTCCTCTAATAGCAAATTTACTTGCCATATAGGCAACGTTTGGAAAGCCAAAACAAGCTACAATACCTGCAATGGAAGATACATTGATAATAGACCCTACACCTGCTTTTAACATCGATGGTATTACGGCTTGCATTCCTAGCAAAATACTATGCTGATTAATCTCGATGACCTTGAGATAGTCTTCGTATTTTAAGTCCATTACTCCTGCAACAGGCCCTAAAATACCTGCATTATTTACAAGCACATTAATGTTTCCGAATGTTTTTTCTCCAATCTCTACAGCATTTTTCCAATCTTCAGGTTTTGTGATATCTAGTTTTATAAATAGTGCATTATCACCTAATTCATCTGCTAAGGCTTGTCCTAAATCCACTTTAATATCAGCTAGTATGACTTTAGCTCCTTGTGCTATAAATTCTCTTGCGTGGGCTTCGCCCATTCCTCTTGATGCGCCTGTAATAATGGCAACTTTGTTTTCTAATCTGTTCATATTAAATATATTTATTGTTAACTGTTTTTTAAACCGCGACAGCACCTGCTCCAGCGGCTATAGTTTCTGTAGTATTTTTTCTTACTCTAAAATTATATCCTTTAATCGATTCGCCTTTAAGCAGTTTTCGTACTAATATTAATCTTCGGTAATAGGTGTTTTCAAAACGTATTGCCAAGGTGAATAGCATTATAATTATTCCTGCAATAATGGAATAACCATACAATGCTTTTGAAGCAGTAAGTACAGCTTGTATTCGCGAACGTCCATATACTGCCAGTCCACCACCTCTAAATTGTGATAAGTTTACTGCATCTAAATGATGTGCTATGTTTTCCAACCCTTGCAACTGTAATTTGTAAAACAACCAAGAGTAAATGGCTCCAGCAAATGCTACACTTATCAATGAACGGACTACAATTGACAAGGATGCCACTGCTAAGGTTTCAGCCATATCAAAACCATCTAAGGTATAAAACCAAATACTTATAAAAAGAATGACCATTCCCATTCCTCTTAATATAGAAGGAACAATTAAATAGTTGATGTCAACTTCTGGACTGATTAAAAAATACATCATTACAAAGTGTAAGGTGTAAAAAATCATTCCTGAAATAATTAAAAATTTGGTAGGCCATTTTTTTGCATACCACTTTCTAGCATAAATAGCCCCTATAATAATTCCTGGTACCATTGCGTAATTCAATAGGTTGTTGGTGAGCGAATCATAGCCAAGAATACCAACCGTAAAGGTGTTTTGAATAACACCCGAAGCTAAAAACATACCTAAACACATCAATAAAATAAAGCCTTGAATAAAGTTTTTCTTTTTAAAAACACTTAACGGAACATAAGGTCGTTTTAATCCTTTTTGTCGCCATAGAAAAAGAATCATAGTGATGATAAAGCCAATGGTTGAAGCTTGTATATAGCTTGAAGCAAACCAATCTTGTTGTTTGGCAAATACTAAGGTATAGGTTAATAGGAAAAAGGACACTACAAAAAGTAACATACTCAATAAATCAATTTGATATAAAGGTAGTTTTCTTGAAAATCGTAAGTCGTGCATAAAAATAACCGAGATAAGCACCAAAACAAGCATTATAATTGCCATTACCAAATAGACCGATTCCCATTGTAGGTTATAGGCAATTTTTGCAAAGAAATAACCTCCTATTTGAGCGGTTGAAATACTTAAAGGATAAAATACTGTATAAAATTTGGTTCGGTCGCCATCTGGACTTAGAATAAATAATAGCGGAAGTACAAACTCAATAATTGCAATGATTTTAAAAAAACCAATGACAAAGTTTGCTGCAATAATAACATACGGGCTATCTGTGGTTATAATGGCTATTGAACACAATGCGATCATCGACAAACTGGTAATCATCAACTCTTTGCTTCTAAAGCGCATTTTAAACCGTAACAAATACGGTAAGGCTGTACCCATTCCAATAAAGGATGCATAGTTAGCGAATGAGAGATACTCTGAATACATACCCAAATCGCTCATCATATTGCTAAAATTGGCTGTATAAATTCCACCTACAACCAATAACGGAAATAGGTATAGAATAATGAGCAATAGCATTGCGGGTTTGGGTACCCAATCTTTAAAAAGGCCTTGGTTATACATTGGTTATTCTACGATAATATTTACATTCATTCCTACACGTAAACTGTTTAAATCTTCTTCTGAATTATCTTCGGTAAAATCAATACGAACCGGAATACGTTGCTGTACTTTCACAAAATTTCCGGTAGAATTATCTACAGGAATGGTCGATAATTTAGAGCCTGTAGCTGCCGAAATAGAACTTACTTTGCCTTTAAAGGCTTTTCCTCCCAAAGCATCTACTTCGATAGTCAATTCTTTTCCAACTGTAATGTCTTCCATTTGGGTTTCTCTAAAGTTAGCAATGACCCATTTTTTATCATTGGTTACAATACTGGCTACTTGCTGACTAGGGTTTAACAATTGACCTTCGTTTACTTTACGTCTTCCCATAAAACCATCGTAAGGTGCAGTAATTACAGTATAAGATAAATTGAGTTTTGCCAAGTCTAAAGCCGCTTCTGCTTGTTTGATTCCTGCTTGGCTCATTTCAATTCTACCATCCATTTCACGAAGCGAATAATCTACCGATTTACGTTGTCCTAATAAGGCGTTGTATTGTGCTTTGGCAGCATCGTACTTGGTTTTTATACCATCGTATTGTTGTTGGGTTACCGCTTCATCTTTTAACAAAGCAGCAAACCGATTTAAGTCTCTTTCAGAATTTTCTAAATTGGATTTAGCACCAGCAATATTGGCTTCAATAATAGACGTGTTGTTAGCAACTGTATTAATTGTTGATTTTGCTGTTTTTTCACCAGCCAAGGCATTTAAATAAGCAGCTTCAGCTTGTAAAACTTTGGCTTTAATTTCGCTATCATCTAAAATTACCAACGTATCGCCTTTTTTTACTCTCTGGTTTTCTTCAAAACGAATTTCTTTAATATAAGCGGAAACTCTGGTGTTTATGGGATTGATATAAGCTTCTACTTGTGCATCGTTTGTAAAGTTTTTATCGCCAATATGGAAATAGTGTTTTAATACAAAAATCAAGGCAACTAATGCTACTAAAAATATAAGTAGATTGACAAAAAACACTGTTTTTTTGTTTTTACCTGCTTTCTTTTCGGTTTTTGAATTGTTATCTGACATTTTTATTCTTTTTGTAATGGTTATAGTGTTCCTACAGTTTTTAATACATTATAGTATGCCTGAAGGATATTAATTTCTGAATTTACATATTGTAATTCGGCTTCTAATTTAGAGTTGCTAGCATCCAACATTTCAGTAATAAGTGCTAACTGATTTAAATATTTCTTTTCAATAATCTTGTAGTTTTCTTCGGCCAAACGTTTGCTTTCCAAATAGGTTGTTTTTTGCGAAACCGCTTCGTTGTATTTTAAATAAGCTGCTTGTGTAGCCACTTGTAAATTTTGTTGTGTAAGCGTTTTGGCTTCGGTTACTTGCTCTACTTTTAGCTTGTTTAATGACTCTTTTGCTTTGTTTTTGTAAAGCGATTCAATATTATAGGTTAACGATACACCAACTTGCCAACTATTAAAATACACATCGTTTATTGGAAAGGAATTGGTTAATGGCCGTTGCATATTGTAGCCGGCAAAACCTGCCAAAATAGGTAGTTTATCTGCTTTGGTAATATTTAAGCTTGTTTCGGCTAGCTCCTTTTGTGTATCCATAGTTCTTATGAGTGGATGATTGGTTGCTACTTCATCTTGATATGTTTCTATATTTTGTAACGCAGGATTAAGTTTTAGCGTTTCTTCATCAGGAATAATTTTAGTATTTGCTGGTAATCCTAATGCAATAACCAATTGGTTGTTTAAAATTAATATATTATTATCTATCGTTACTATGGCTTGGTTTAAGGATGCTAATAATAAATCACCACGGATTACTTCGTTACGTGTTACCATTCCTTGATTGTAGAAACTAGTTACGTTATCAATTCGTCTTTGGGCAAGTTTAATGTTTTCTTGAAATACTTGCTTTTGGTTGTATAATTTGTAAAGGTTTAAATAATTGGATATCACCAAAGATTTAATACCAATTTCATCGTTTTCTAAACTTAAATTTGCCAATTCTTCTTGAAGATTTCCAACCTTAATGGTATTATTAATAGCGTTTCCTTTGTAAAGCAATTGTTGCGCCTGTATGGAAAAGTTATTACCAAAATGTGGCATGTCTACGGTTTGTAATTTTGAAAAATCGGTGTCCAAAATTTCAATATCACCCAAATACATTGCTGTTGCACCAACAGATAGGTTTGGCAATTGTAGTTGCTTATAGACTTCGGTTTGCTGTTTGGCAATATCAACCGATTTTTTAGAGACTTTTAGTTTTTGATTGTTTTCTAGCGCAAGCTGAACAATCTCATCAATGGTATAGGTTTTAGAATTTTCTTCTTGTGAAAAGCCAAAGCCATAAACGAATACTAGTATTATACTAATTGTATGTCTTATATAATTCATTAATTTATAGTTATTTTAGTTCTTAACAAAAAGAACTTATTGTGTAAATTTTTTATTTTTCTTTCCACTTTATAATTGCTTCATCAATTTTTTGATTTAAAAAGTTCTGAAAATCAATGACATCTTTCAGCTTGTTGTTAAATTCTATGTCGTTATTGCTTCGGTGTTTTAAAACATCTTCCATTACATTGTTAAAATCATATAGTTTTTTAGCATATTCCTCAACTCTCTTTTTCCAATTTTCTAAATCTAGATAAAAGTATCTTTTTCTATCACCACTAAATGTTTTGTAATTAATTGTACCATCTTGTAAATGACCATTTATTGCATTGCTTACTGCACTTTTACTTGCGTTTAAAAACTCTCTAATTTCATCAAATGTTTTATAAGAAGGTTCGGCTAATAACAAGAAACTAAATACTCTGCTTGCAATGGGTGTTTTTCCAAATTGCTCATATACAACTCCAATATCTTCTACACGTTGTTTTAAATTATCCATATTAAAATATGTATTGTTTCTGTGCAAATATAATAAGTTTTTTTAGTTCTGTGAACAGAGAACTAAAAAAATTTTCAAATATCATTAAAAGATTGACATATCTGGTCATATTAAAAAAAAGTAAAAGCACTACTACTTTTACCCCTATATAACATTAAAGCATACTAAGGTGAAAATCTTCATTTTAATTACAAGTGATTATTTGAATTTACCCAAAATAAGGCATTTGGTATTGCTTCAATAAATAACTGTAAAATTCAAGAAGTATGTATCAAAAAATAATCCTTAACTTTTAAAACTCTATTTGCATAATATCAATACTATCTTCATCACTAGCTACCGGATTATGGTAAAGGGTATAAAGGACGTTCCAAAAATTGCCATCTACAGCTGGACCATAACCAAACCCTTCAAAATGAGGTCCCAAACCTAATGCATGCCCAACCTCATGTATCACTAAATTGAGCGTGATTTCATTTTGGCATTCTGCAGAGCCAATGTGCACGTAAAGAACGGTATTAATGCGGCCTGTAGTGTCATAGAAAGGATCTTCTACTACACGAAATTTAATTACATAAGCACCACCATCCATATCTTCTTGATCTCCTGAAATCCAAGCATTAGCACCAATAACTATTCCATTAGCATCATACAAACTCCTATTATAAAGTGTGGTACAAATGGCATTTCCATCAATATCATAGATTAATTCCTCTTCTTGGGCTACAAGACCAATTACCAGGTTATCGTCATCGAATATATAAGGTGTATCTTCTAATACTTTACCTACTATATTGCCTTGCTCATCGTAAGCAGATTCTATAAACGGATAATCATAACCAATAATGTTTCCATCATTGTCATATTCTAAATAAACATTTTCGGAAGAGTATTCTGTGTTTTCTCCGTAATAAGGATAACTGAATGTACCAACGCCTTCTGATACATGGCCACAATCTGTTGCTGGATTTGGTCCTGAAGCTGTACCTTCGCTAAAAATTATTCCTCTGGAAACTTGGTCGTTAGGTGTTGAGGCTATGCTTGTTCTGTCAAATAAGGTAAACCCCAATTTATCTTCAATAGCATCTAAAGCTTCAACCTCAAAAGGAACATTATCAAATTTTACAGGTATTAATCCATCATGATCTTTATCCCATCTTTTTAGTAAACCATCGGTTAATTCGGCATATCCACATCCTGTATTGTTAACATCATCTTGAAAATACCAAGGAAAAGCATAAGTACTTAAATTGGTTGTATTTATGTTTTGCATAATGCCTGCTTCTCCAACAATGTCGGTGTCACCACCAGAATTATTGTTATTGTCGTTATTATCATCGTCACCACAAGAATTTAATGTTAAAATTAAGAGTAGTGCAAACCAAAGTTGTAGCTTTTATGTTTTTATATGAGCTAAGAGTAAAAATTCTATTCAACTATATTGAATTACGAAATCTAATTTACTTTGCATAAGTTTCACCACAATAATATTATTCTAATAATTCTTTATATGCTTTTTTAAAGGGTTTTTATTAAACATATTTAACGTTTCTAATCCTTTTACCGACACCAGCCTATGTAAAAATAATGAGTTTAAAAACTTAAGTGTATTTTGGTTTGTTCCTGGATTGTAGAAAAAACCATCCAAAAAAATAATTTTAGAAATATCATTAAAAGATTCACAAATTTCTTCAGCATTTATATCTTTTTTATAAACTCCTTCTAGTTTACCTATTTTGATATTTTCAATAAGAAAAGGTATTACTATAGTATTTTTGTGTTTAACAACATCTAAAAAAATTGTTGGATAGTATTTTTTTAATTCCCTACCAAAGGAAGCAGATACGTTAAAGGAAAGCTTATTTATATAGTCAAAAAAAAGTATTAATTCTTGTAATGCATTTTCGCTTATTTGTTTGTTTTCAAAAATTTCTTTTTTTAGTTCTTTTATTTGTAATTCTATAACTTGACGCAACAAATCATCCTTATTTTCAAAATATTTATAAATTGTTTTTTTAGAAACACCGCATTTTTTTGCAATATCATCCATTGTGATATGCTGGATCCCATAATTAAAAAACATATTGACTGCTTGTTCTAAAATCATTTTTTTTCTATTAAAAGCCATACTCTATTTTTTTGTTATGATAAATTTCCAATCCATCTCCTTTTATATTCATCTTTATATTTTCGTTTCCAACGTCTATGACTCCAGAGGTAGTTTTCAGGGTTTTTATATATTGACTCTTCTAATTTTTTGGCATAAAATTGTGTGATTAATCCAACTTGATATTGTTCTGAAAAATCAAAAAGAGGTGTTATAACAAATTTGTAATAACCTCTATCTAAACGAATAATGTTTGCAAAAAAGGAAGTGGTTTTATTTGATGCCGTATAAAGTTCGGCTCCACTTAAAAAGGCTGTTTTTTGGTTTAAAAAATTTGTCCAAAAACTTTTTATTGAAATTTTTGGGGTTTGGTCTGCAACTAAAACTAATACATGTGGATTGTCCTTGAATTTTTCAATCTCTCGTTTTAATTTTTTTGATGAAACCAATTTTGAACCAAATCGACTCCTCATTTGCTTCATTAAGCTATTAAACTTTTTATTTTTTATGGGTTTGTAAGCAACTATAACATTATCTTCTAATACACTTGAAATATGTAAATTCGCCCATTCCCAATTAAACTGATGCCCCAAATAAACATGACAATTTTTCTTTTGAGATATTATGTTTATTAATTCAGAATAATCTACAGAGATCCTGCTATGCAATTCTTCTTTTGATATCGACAAAAGTTTTAATGTCTCAATAAAATTATCGCAGAAATTTCTGTAAAATTTTTTCTCAATAATTAGCCTTTCTTTTTTGTTTAGACTGGTAAATGAATTCTTAATGTTTTCTGATACCGTTTTTCTACGATATTTTACAACATAATACAACAAATAATAACAGACATCTGATATCAGATACAACAGTCTTAACGGTAGAAGTGAAAACGCATATGATATTTTGTAAAGCATACGTTAGAGTTTAATTTAAAGGTGTATTACATTTATGAAGTATATTTTATGACTAAAACACTTGTTCTTAGAATATTCTAAAATGATATTTTTACTATTTCTCTTCATATTAAAAATTTAAAAAAGAATTTGTTTTGCTTGTATATAAATCATAACCAGTAAATAACAAAATGAGAAACTATTGCTACTACCAAACCTAATAAGAATGTATAGAGCGATATTCTAATAAGTTTGTTTTTTACCTGCAAGATTTGACCTTGATAGTAGAAATCTTTGATCATTGATGTGTACAAATAATCTTTATCTTGTAAGAGCTGTAAGAAAGCCCATTCGAAATCACGATAATGCATGTTATGAAAGTTTCCAAAATAGAGTAAGTTTCCTTTTTTACTTCTTATATCTTCTTCGGTAAAGTTTCCTTGTGTTTTATTAGGTGTTATAGAAATAATAGCAAATGCTATGGATATTAAATTAGTTACCGCAAAAATGATTGAAGGAATATTTAAAACTACTTCATTAGAAGATTTACCTATAATACCTCCTAATATTAGAGATAGTATAATTGAGTTTATCGTAATCATTATACGTGCTTTTCCATCTACCATCTTATTTAAGGTGTAATGGTTTCTTGAGGTATTTCTGAATAAAGTTTGAATGCCTCTATCATCTCTACCCTTAATTTTACCTATATCTTTTTTTAACTTTTTAATTTCTTGATCACTAATTTTTAACTCTTTTTGTAAAATTAAATTTGTATGATTTTTGTGATCCTTTCTTTCTTTTCTTAAAGATTTGTAAAGCTTATCTATTGATGGCTGTACATGGGTTTGACCAAAATGGGTAGTTATTCTATAAGCATCTAAAATACCTATAAGCGTATCGTACCAATTGCTTTTAGATAGTTTAAAATCTTTTAAAATCATCTGCTCATACATTTTTTTTAACCTATCTCTTCCTTGATTGCCAGCAAAATCCATGATGTTAGCATCTGAAATGATTTTAGACTCTAATAATTTTGTTTCATTAAAAGGAAATGATTCTATAATAATTGTCTTTACTCTATTTACAGTTTCACTATTTAATTTGAATTTTAATCTAAGACTATCTAATATTTCATTTATTGATGTTTCGCTGTCCTTAAAATTTAATGTATTAGCTTTTGTAGTGGCTTGTTCTATGTTTAACACATAATTAGCTAGGTATAAACAATCTATATCAATATTTTCAATTTTATCCTCTTTAATTATTGTGTTGATATTTTTTTCAATCCTATACACTCTACTAATTGTAGTGTATAAATTTTTATCAGATTCTTTATCTATAATTTCAAAAGTATAATCCTTAATGTTATTTACTATTTGAGATATGTTGGTATTTACTATCATAAGATATATACAATATTAAACCGATGATTTACCCTTTTTCAACATTGAAATAACTATGTATATCCCTAGAAATAATGAAATTGTAAAACCTAAAAAACCTAGAACAGGTATGTTGTAAATTTTAGGGGGCATGTCTGCTAATACTAGTATTGCAGAACCAATTGAAAGTGCTGCTAAAATTATTGCTATTACTAGACGATCTACTGTACTTGCAACTAACTCAATACCTTTTATCTTGTGCGATACTTCTATATCGTTCTCTTTAATTTTGTGAACTAGAGATTGTATTTCATTAGGTAAATCCCCTAGAAGTTCTGAAACATTTTGTAGTCTTTTTATACCTTTAAAAAAGTTATATTTTGGGGAAAGTTTTTTTTGGATAACTTCAATAGCATATGGTTCTATTATTTGATAAACATTAATATTTGGGTTTAATTTTCTACCAATCCCTTCAATTAATGCAATCCCTTTCATTAAAAGATAAACGTAATCAGGAAACTCTACTTCATTTTGTTTAAATATTTCTTTTAATTTTTTTATAATTACGGTTAAATCAATATTATTTAATGAAGACTCATCCACAATTTCAAAAATTTGATAAACATCTCGTTCTAATTGTTTTTGATTTTTTACAGAATATGATACCGCTATTTTTTTTAGCGTAGATATTAATTTTTTAGCATCCTTATTTATAAGATATTGTAAGAAATCTTCGATATGCTCGATATCTGAAGGCATTAACCTTCCCATAATACCAAAATCTATAAAAGAAATCTCTCCTTTGTATGTTACAAAAATGTTTCCTGGATGTGGGTCTGCATGAAAATAACCATTCTTTAATACTTGTTGCATATACATATCAAAGCCTACCATAGCTACTTGATTAGTATCAAACCCTTGATTTTCTAGTGAAGATATGTCCGTAATCTTAATGCCTTCTATAAATTCTAAACACAGAATATTATTATTAGACAAATGCTTAAATGTTTTATGCACATACAAGTTTTCATCTTCTTGAAAATCTTTTCTGAAGCGTTCAATATTATCGAATTCTTGCAAGAATGAAAGTTCTGTATGGATTGATTTTTCAAACGTATGAACAATTTTATATAAATTTATCTTCTTACTTTCTGCATTATAGTTTTCGAGTATTTTGGCAAGGTCTTTCATTATTAAAAGATCTGCTTCTATTGTTTCTTGAATTTTTTCTCTTTTTATTTTTAAGACTACTTTTTCTCCTGTTTTTAATTGCGCTTTAAAAACTTGGGATATTGAAGCTGTTGCAAAAGGTTTTTCATCTATAGATTCAAAAAAATCATCTGGGTTAATTTGTAATTCTTTACCTATTTTTTCTCTTACATTTATAAAATCTTCGCCAGCATTATTTTGAAGTTTTTTTAATTCTGCGGTAAGTTCAGAGGGTAATAAATCATCTCTATCACTAAATAATTGCCCTAATTTTATATAAGTTGGTCCCAAATCTGAAATAGCCATTCTAATACGTGCATAAACAGAAAGTGATTTTATTCTATCTATTTTTTCATTTGCATGAATAAATTTCTTAGGTATTATCTTGTCGATACTACTATGTGAAATAATATCTTCGAATCCATATTTTGAGAGTACCGAAGCTATTTTAATAGTTCTAGTTATTTTATTAGTATTATTTCCCATTATGATTTATATGTTTTGTTTTGCCTATTATAGATTTAACTTGAGCTTTGTGTTGTTTGTGAGACCTTATCTTTAAAAACCAAAGTGCGATGTGGAAACGGTATTTCTATACCTTCTTTATCAAAACGTTTTTTAACACTTTCGTAGAGATCACATTTCATTGCAAATGCTTCTTCAAAATTGTTTGCCCAAGCCCAAGCTCTTAAAGTAACCTCAGAATCATTTAAACCAATAACACGTACCTTTACTTTTTTTTCATTATTATATTTATCTAATTCACTTCTATTGTCTATCAAATATGGATGGCTTTCACATTCTTCTCTTATGATATGTTTTGCCAAATCGATGTCGCTGTCATAAGAAATACCTATTTCAATCCATTGACAACACTTGCGTTCCCCTAAATCATAATTGACTAATTTTTCTTTGTTTATAATGGCATTAGGAATTACTATCATCTTATTTTCATAATCTCTAATTACAGTATGGCGCAATGTAATGTCAGTAACGGTACCTATCATGGTTTGATCTACCTTAATAATATCTCCTATCTTAAAAGGCTTAAACGAAACAATAAAAAAACCGCCTATAAGGTTTGCTAGTGCTTCTTGAGAAGCAACTCCAGCTATAATAGCAATAATACCTGCTCCACTTAAAACGGTTTGAGCTATATCTCTTAATGATGGAAAAGCTAGTATTGCTAATAATGTTCCAAGAAAGTAAACACAAACAATTGCTACATACCTTAAAAACTTATAACTTGTAGCATCTTGTTGTTGTGCTGTCTTTTCTTTTATTTTTTTAGAAAACCATAATTGCACAAAAGAGGCTATTACTAGGGTTAGCACTGCAATAACACCCAAATACAAGACAAGGAAAAAATTGGTTGTGGCCGTCTTATAATGTTCTTCATCGATAAAAATAAAAGCAAGAGCCATAATCCCTAAGACGATCCAAAGTGCATTTAAAATACGTTTGGTTAAATGGATTGTTTTTGGGTCTTCATTAGGGTATTTTTTAAGCGCTAGCTTTTCAAGTTTATTGTGCAATAATTTTGTTAAAAAACGTAAAAACACCACCACAGCAATTACGATAAACATATAAAAAATGGACTGCTTATAGTTGTTGTAAAATTCTATCATATGGTTTTGTTATTATGTCTTAGATAACTTCATAGAATTTTGAAGTTATTTTACTATTAATTTTTCTATTACATTTTCGCCGGTAATAAAATCTTTTCCTGAGAACAAAACATATTTAGCTTTTGTTTTTAGGGAAGTTGAACCTTCTTTAAGTTGAACAAACATGCTATCTAAGTATAGTTTACACTTGTTTATAGTTACATAAACTCTAGGTTTTTCTTTATCACTAAAAGTGAGATAGAATTTTAACTTTGATGATGCTGCCAAATGCATTTCTATAAGATTTGGCGCAATTAATTTCGTAATCATTCCGTAAGCAAATTGCTTTTGAATTTTATTCAATGGTTTTTTAGCACCGTCTTCTGTATAGACTATTCTATACTCATTAATTGGATTCTCAGTGCTAATAAAATCTCCTTCCATATTTGCATCATATACATAAGTATTATAGTTATTACTATGTTGTATATAAAAAAGTCTTGATGCTGTTTTTTCAGGTACTGGGTAATTTTCCTGTGAAAAGAGGATGGAATTAATAAAAAAGCAAAAGAAAAAAGAAAAAAAAGTTTTCATACAAAATTCTATTTGTTTGTTTTCAATAGAAAATAAATTAATCAAGGAAACGTAACAATTCATTCTTTTTTTCTTTAGCATAAACATACCCAGTCTGGTATATTTCATCTGCTTTTTTGAAATCGAAAATTCCATAGTCTCTAATACTTGGTGGTTCTATATATACATCGCATTTATATTTTTGAGTTTCTACAGAGTTGCCAATTGCTATTTGAACTGTTCTTTCAATAATTTGTTTATAACCTATTTTACCTTCTATGGTGTTTATGCGATTTACATTGACGCCAATGATTTTATCGACTTTACCTTCTAAAATATTTACAGGAAAATTATTTAAAATACCACCATCACTAAGGTAGATTCCTTCAAATAAAACAGGTTGAAAAACCAATGGTACACAACAAGAAGCTTTTACAGCTGTGGCTAATGAACCTTCATTAAAAATTTTTAATTTTCCGTTATTCAAATCTGTTGCTGTGATGAATAATGGAATTTCTAATGACTCCAACGTTTCCTGAGCAATATGTTTTTTAATTATATTCTCGAATATATCTGTTGAAAATAACCCTACACCTTGTCGTTTAAATAGGCTTGAATAATTAAAGAATTTTTCAGATTTTCCTATTTTAAAAATTTGTTTAGGCTCAAAGCCTGCTGCATAAAATGCTCCAACTAAAGCACCTGCGCTTGTACCAGAAATAACAGAAGGTTTTATGCCTAACTCTGTTAAATACTGTAACACGCCAAGATGTGCCATACCACGAATACCGCCTCCAGAAAGTGCTAAACCTAGTTTACTCATTTTATTATTTTAAAACAACCCTTGACGTTTTAATGACAAGGATTGTTTTTTATTATAGAGACTTAAACGCTTTTTTTAAATGTTTGTAAGATTGTGCTACTTCTTTTTTAAAGTTGTCCAACTTTTCTGTAGCCTGTTCTTTTTCCTCATCAAGTTTTGAAGCAAATTCTTTGAATTTTTCGGTAGCTGCTTCCATACTATTCTTATATTCTTGTGTTAGTTCAACTTTTTTTCCTGATATGTTTTTTTCCAAAAGTTCTAGTTGTAACTTGGATTTTTGAGAAATAGCATTAAATAATTGATTTGTTCTTTTAGTTTGAGGGCTATTTTTAATACTTTTCTTCGCATCATTAATAGCATTAACAATATTTTTCTTTTGCGTTTCAAAAGCTTCTTTTGAATAAGTAACATCTTCATCTAAGTGTTCTTCAATTTTTTCTAAATTGTTTTTTATAAACACCTCTGTTTCTTTAAGTTCGTGAGCTAGTTCAATTTTAACTTCATGAATATTTTTCTTTAAATCTGCTTTTGCCTTTTTAAATTCATCATTCATTTCTGCTTTACCAAGAGAAACTTGAACCGCTAAATGGTCTAATTCTTGTTGATCTTTTATTAGTTTTTCAGCTATTCTTACTCTAATTGGTTTTTGTGATTTTTTTTCCATTTTATTTATTTTTAAGGTTAATCTGTATTTATTTAAAATCTCCAATTGCTTTTTTATAATTGGCTTCATTAATTCTATAATTTGCCTTAGCATCTATAACGTCTGAATATGCTTGCTGCCAGAGCACTTGAGCTTCTAAAACATCTTTTCCTGTTACGGTTCCAGCATCAAAGCGATCTTGATTTAATCTTAAATTTTCATCAGCTTGTTGTAATGATTTTTCTGTAATTTCAACTTTTTGTATTGCCTGTTGAAGCTCTAAATAGGCATTTTGAATTTGAAGTGACAATAATTCTTCGGTTTCTTCCAATTCTAATTTTTGTGCTTCAACTTTAAATTCTTGTTCTTTCACTTTTTGCTTTCTGCTTCCCCAATCAAATATGGGTATGTTGACATTTAACAAACCGTAGTAAGAGGTTAAATCATTACTTCCATCTGTGAAATTAATTTGTTTGCCGTTAGCATAGATTCCGCTTACATTAAGCCCAATTGTTGGCTTTCTATCAGCTTCTAAAATTTTAGATTGTAACTCTTCAATCTCAACAGCTTTTTTAAGCATTTTTATTTCTGGTCTATTATCAATTGCTGTTGATTGTGAAACTTCATCTAATAAAATAACATTATTACTAATAGTGTCCTTTACTAAAAAATCTATGTTGGGCATACCTGTTAATTGTGCCATCTTCAGCTTTAGCAGTTTAAGCCCATCATTTGCCTTTGTTAAATCTAGTTCTGCCTGGTTTAATTGTACTTGTACACGTAAAACATCGTTTTTATATATAATACCGGCATTGTATGAGTTAGTTAAATCTTTTAATAATTTTGTTAATAACGCTTTATATTTATTAGCTAGCTCTACTTTGCTTTTTACATTTATTATTTGCCAATACGTTGTTTCAACATCTAAAAGCACTTCGCTATCTGTTAGTTCTTTTTGTGAAGTATACAAATCCACTGCTGTAGAACTCATTTTTTTAGCCGTGTTTATTTTACCACCTGCATAAATTACTTGAGTTACTCCTAAAGAGGCGTTTGCGAAAAACTCTGGCAGTAATGTATTTATTGGGTCTCCAACATGAACTCCCATACCGCTTGCCTCTACGAAGGGTTTGTCTGATGCATAAACCGATGCCTTTGCAGCTTTAGCTGCTTCAATGGTCTTATCTGCTTTTTTAATTTTTTTATTATTAGATAAGGCCATTGACTTTGCTTCTTCTAAACTCAACAACCTATCTTGGGCTATAGCCTGGTGAAAAGTGGTGAAAACCAACAAAAAAACTAGTGATAGCGTATATTTATGTGTACTCATAATTTGTTTTAAGTTTTTCTAAAACAACTATAGAAACTACTGTCTTATTTAAAAGGGGTAAATTGCTATTAATCTTTTAAAACAGTAGTTCTATAGCCTTTTTCTTTATTTCTTGATTCGTTTTTTTAATTTATGCTTCATCACTTCTAATTTGCGAAGTGTTCTACTCTTCTTTTTAGGTTTATACAAAATGGTTTCAAATACTTCTGCATCAGGATGAGGATGTACTTCATCTGGTTGCGGATTAGCAAATTTGTAATAGAGTATAGGTACTATAAATAAGGTTAATACCATAGAAACTATTAAACCAACTGCTAATACACTTCCTAAAGGTGCCCATAGTGGTGATTTACCAATAATCATAGGTACAACACCAATAGCTGCTGCTGCAGATGTTAAAAAGATTGGACGCATTCGTCTTTTACCTGAAGCTTTAGCCGCAGCTTTTACGGTATAACCGTGTTCTAACACCAACTCATCTGCATAATCCACCAAAATAATTCCGTTTCTTACTACGATACCTATTAAACTGATAATTCCCATAAAAGCCGTAAAACCAATTGGATTACCTGTAAGTAACAGCCCCAAGAATGCTCCTAATAAACTCAACGGAAATGTTGCTAAAACAATTAATACTTTTGTAAAATCCTTAAATTGAAATAAAAGCACTAAAAAGATGAGTATTAAACTTATACCTAAAGATGCCATCATGTGTGGTGCAGTTTCATTAGTGCTTTCGTACTCACCTCCATAGTTGATTGATATGCCGTCTGGTAATTGTAATGCATTAATTTTAGGCATAATATCATTCTGTATTGTGGCAGCTTTTATACCCAATTGTGCTTCAGCTCTAACCGTTAATGTTCTTAAACCATTCCTATGTGTAATGGCTCCTGTATGCCATTCAGGTGTAATGTCTGCCACTTCTCTTAAAGGCACTTTTGTACCAAATACTGTAGGTATGTTTAAAGCTCCTAAATCGTTAAAATTTTCACGGTTTTCAGCATCAAAACGTAAAAGAATATCAATAGCTTTATCTCCTTCATATAACGTAGAAACTGGATATCCTTTTAAGCCTGCTCCCAAAGTTTGCGAAACCATTGCATTTGTTACTCCTAAACGATTTGCCTTATCGTCATTTAAATTTACTTTTACTCCATAATAATCATCTTGATACGATGTTCTTACCCAGTTTGTACCTTGTGCATCTTCTAAAATTGTTTTTACTTGCTCAGCTACTTGTTTTTGCTTGTTTAAATCCTCACCTACAATTCTTACTTCAACAGGTGCTGGTGTTTCTTTCATTGAAAGTTGCCTTATACGTATATAACCATCTGGAACAAAACCTTCGAATTTTTTAATGTATTCATCTGCCAATTCTTGTGTAGCTTCTTTACCTGTTGTAGTGATAAATATTTGGGCAAAGTTTTTACGAGGAAATTCTGGTGCATACGTAGAATGAAATCTTGGGGAACTCGTACCAACAAAACTTGCAACACCTAAGACTCTCTCATCTTTTTTTATTTCATTCTCAACACGTGTTACTACATCTTCCGTTTGTTTTAAATTTCCTCCATTAGGTAACCAAACTTCTATGTTAAACTGATTTCTTTCTGCAGTTGGAAATAACTCTTGGTCTAATCCCATTGCTACTAAAACTGCTAATACAATAGATAAAAAACCAATAAATAATGTTGCTTTTGGCCATCTAAAGCTATAATCTAGTGCATTGTTAAATACATGCTGCAACCTATCTAACATACTTTTTTTATCTCCATCACTTACCTTGTGTTTTAATCCTTTTTTTATAAAGACATAGCACATATATGGTGTTAACAATAATGCTACTAACAACGAAGCAAATAGTGCAACAGCAACAGCAATAGGTAAAGCTTGTATAAATTCCTTAGCTAAGCCATTTAAGAAAAAAGCTAATGGTAAGAAAGCAAAAATAATTGCCATGGTTGCTGTAAAAATTGGCACCATTAATTGAGTAGCACTTTGCCAAGCAGCTGTCCATCTATCTTCTCCTTCATCTAATTTTTCAATGTAATTATCTACAACTACAATGGCATTATCCACTACCATACCCAATACTATAATTAAGGCTGCTAATGTTACCTGATGAATTTCTATACCAATAACATTTAAAACTCCAAATGTTATAACAATAGCTATAGGACATGCCACTGCCGAAACTATTGCCACCCTGAATGGTAATAACAGAATTACCACAATAATTACTGCTACAATTGCAATAACAAATTCTAGCATAAAGTGGCTAATACTTCCTTTTACAACTGAAGGCTGATCTACAATAGTAGTAACTTGAACATCTTGAGGTAATTGTTTTTTTACTTCATTGATTTTTTCTGTTATTTTCTCTCCAAATTGGACGATGTTATTACCTGGTTGCATCTCTACAGTTAACATCATTACTTTTTGATCATCAACTTTAATAAAGCTTGACACTTCTTCGTAACGACGTTCAATAGATGCCACATCTTTTAAGCGAACCACTTTACCATCTGGACTACTATACACAATTTGATTACCTAAATCAGCTTCATTTTTATATTGATTTTTGGCAAAAACAGAGACCTCAGAATCTTCTAAAGTAATACCACCAGAATATCCAGTATTATTTTGCATTTGAATAACTTGAGCAATAGTTGAAAAATCGAAACCATATTGTTTCATTTTTTCGTCTTGTACCGTTACGTAAATCTGCTGTTTTTGTCCTCCATAACGTTTTATTTTTGATGTTTCGTTAATGGTTTTTAAACCATCTTCTAACTCATCTAAATACGTTTCAATTTCTGCATAACTGCGTCCTGGTGCGGAAACTGTTATCATTTGTGCAACTACGTCTCCAAAGTCACTATTTACTATTGGGCCAATCATTCCTTGAGGAAGTGTGTAATTTTGCCTAAATGTGGTATTTAAACCATGTTGTAAAGTCGCCCAA
Source organism: Winogradskyella sp. (assembly GCA_030149115.1). Taxonomy (GTDB): domain Bacteria; phylum Bacteroidota; class Bacteroidia; order Flavobacteriales; family Flavobacteriaceae; genus Winogradskyella. The sequence goes on from JASBSE010000401.1 coordinate 42,838, forward strand.
AAACCATCAGTATCTTTTACATTTTCATTTAACTCAACTGTTACAATTACTTGTCCTTCTTTTGTTTCAGAAATTGTTTTTTCCTTTCTAACCTCCTCAAAACCAAATAAAAACTGTTCAATCTGATTGGTTAATTGTTGTTCTACCTGCAACTCGTCTGCGCCAGGAAATGCTGCTATTACCAAACCTTTACGAACCGTAATTTGTGGATCTTCACTTCGAGCCATAGTCGCTAAAGCATATATTCCCAAAATCATTAACAATATCGTAAGTACAATGGTTACCTGACGGTATTTCATTGCAGCCTCTATAAAGTTTATTTTTACTTTTTTCATCATCTTATTCAGTTCTTTTATAGAGACACTGTTTGCCCGTCTTTTAAATTTTTGTTTCCTGCGATTACAACCGAATCACCTATTGACAAGCCCTTGGTAACTATTACTTCATTTCCTTTAAAACTACCAAGAGACACCCTTTTTTTAATGGCTTTATTTTCCTTTACGACAAATACATATAGTATATTGTTAGCATCTCTTATAATACTTTCTGAAGGAACTGTAATAACATCTACAGTATTACCTGTATTGATTTTTATATTACTAATCATTCCTGGTAATAGTTTATCTTCCTTATTGTCAAGGCGAACTTTTACATTAAAAGTTCTGGTTACAGCATCTGCACTTGGATTTACAATAGCTACTTTACCATTAAAAGTTTCATTTAATGAAGAGATTTCAACTTTAGCGTCTGTACCTATTTTGAGTTTAGATATTTCAGATTCAGTAATAGAAGCCTTAGCATATACTTTATCTGTTTTCATTACAGTAAAAGCAGGAACACCAGGTGCTGCTGTAGCACCTATTTCTGTCATTTTAGCTGTAATCATTCCAGAAAAAGGGGCATAAAGTTTAGTGTCTGCTAAATTTTTTGCTGCTAAATTTTTGTTTGCGTTTGCTTGGGCTACAGCCACTTTAACTGCAATAAAATCGCGTTCTGGCAAACTACCTTTTTGATATAAACTATTTAATCTTTTGAAGTTATCATTTGCTTGTTCTAAGCCTGCATTTGCTATATCAAATGCATTTTTATAGGTGGTTTGGTCTATTGTTGCTAGTAACTGCCCTTTGTTTACTTTTTGACCTTCTTGAACATAAACTTTTGAAATTCTACCGGGAACTGAGAAACCTAAAGATACTGTGTTATCTGCTTCAATGGTTCCACTATATGTTAGGGATTCCTTTTCTACTGTTGAATTAATTTTTTTAACAGTGACCTTGGGAATCACAACTTCTTTTACAGTTTCCTTTTTTTCTGAACAACCTACTAATAATAAAGCCAAAGTTGTAAAGGTGATAATTTGCTTCATATTTATTGCTATAATTTTATAATAATAGGTTACAAAAGTCCTATTATTGATATAATTACAACAGGTCTACAAAAGGAAAAAATTGGTCAAAATCAGTTATTTTTATTAAAAAAAATAAAAAAAATGCACTATTAAGGAAGTTTGTTGGTCAAAACTTAACTTTTAAACTTAATCTCTCTGAACTTAGAGGGTGAGTAACCCGTGTGTTTTTTGAAATATTTACCAAAGAAAGATTGGTCACTAAATTGAAGCTCGTTTGCAACTTCCGAGATTGATAAGGTTTGATTTTTTAACAGTAGTTTTGCCTCCATTATTACCGCTTCATCAATTAATTGACTTGCTGTTTTTTTTGAAATAATTTTTAAAACCTTAGACAAATAACCAGGTGTTAAACATAAAATATCTGCATAAAATTGAACTGTTCGTTCTTGCTTAAAATTTTCATTTAACAATTTCAAAAAACGAAGTGCTAATTTTTCCTGTCTTGTTAAATTTGCTTCTAGATTAGGAAACTGTATCTTTAATAATGAAGCGTAATGATACATTAATAAGTTAAAACTATGAGTTATTATCTCATTATTATATGGGTTATTTTTTCCAAGTCGATTATTTTTTTCTAAAATTTTTGAAACAGAAATAAACGTTTTTAAATCCTCCTTAGATAATTTTAACTTGGGGATACTATTTGCCGTAAAAAAGTCTAAAGTATCAATATCATTTTTGTTAATTGAGTTTCTCAATATAAAATCAACATTAAAGCTAATAGTTGCTATTTCAAGATTTTTGCTCATTTCTTGAATATGAGTAACCGTTTGTGGATTTATAACTATTATCTCTGAATTTTTTATAGTATATCTCAGTAGATTTAATTGGATTTTTAAACTTCCCTTAACTACTAGTAAAAAAGCATAAGAATTACCTCTAAAAGGATAACCTATAGGAATTTCTTTAAACTTATTTTTTGATAAATGAACATGTAATCCATTTTCTTCTTGTGGTATATCTCCAATAATTTCCACCAAATCATCTATTGTAAGACTTTTTATTGAAGATTGTGGATACATTTTGAGTAGATTTTGTACTCAAATATACTGTATTATTTTATTTTGATTTAGAATGAATCTTTTGATTGTTTTTATTAATCATCTTAATCTTTAAAGTATTAATATCTTCACTTACTTTTCTTTCAATAACTCTTGCATAAATTTGAGTAGTTGCAATTTTTGTATGACCTAATAATTTTGAAACCGTTTCTATGGGAACGCCGTTACTTAAAGTTATAGTTGTAGCAAATGTATGTCTTGCTATGTGAAAAGTTAGGTTCTTTTTGATTTTGCATAAGTCTGCTATTTCTTTTAAATAAGCGTTTATCCTTTGATTAGATAATCTAGGAAGTATTCCATTATTCGCAACAACTCTTGGATGGTTTTCATATTTAAAAACTAGCTCTAATGCCTTATCTAGAAGTGGGATTTTTACATTAGTCTTTGTTTTCTGCCTTTTAGTAATTAACCAGTCGTTACCATCAATACCTTTAACAATATTATCTCTGGTAAGATTATTTAGATCTATATAAGAAATACCAGTATAGCAACTAAATACAAATAAATCTTTAACTATGTTTAGCCTATTAACAGGACTGTGAAAGTTTTCTAATTTCAATAATTCACTTTCAGAAAGGAACTCTCTTTCTCTCTTTTCAAAAGAACTCTTAAACCTTACAAAAGGATCTCTGTCTATCCATTCTAAATGGTATGCCATAGTAACCATTTTACGCAACCTCTGTAAATGTTTCATTGCAGTATTATTACTGATTTTTCGTTGGTGGTCTGTGGGTTCGTGTGCTTTTAAATAGTATTCAAAATCTACAATAAAAGAATAGTCTAAATTTGATAAGTAGATATTGTCTGTTTTGATTTTTTTAGACAAAAAGGATTTCAAGTAATTTTGAGTTGTCTTGTAGTGCCTCATTGTGTCTTTGTGAAGATTTTTGCTCATAGTGGTATTGTGGTATTCGAAAAGCTCTAGTAAACTTCTGTGTTGTTCGTCTTCCCCTAAATATCGAGCTTTAATAGCTTGAGCAGTTATAAGCTTGTTTTCGCTCAATAGTTGTTCGTAAGCCAAGTAAATTTGGCTACGAACTTGTTCTAAAAATCTATTAAATAATTTGGCTTCTTGGTTGCTGCCTTTTAGTTTGCTCTTTGCAGAATCCCATTCGGATAAAATGACTTTTCGCTTTAAACTGATGTTAACTCTTTTACCGTTTACAGTTACTCTAGCATAAACCGGTACCTGGTTGTTATTTAATCGTGAAGTGTTAACCCAAAATAGAAGGGAAAATGTTGACCGAGTTCTCATAATTGTCGTCTTTTAGTTAAACATTACTCAAAGACGAAAGTCAAATCAACTACTTGAATTACAGTTTTTTATATCTTATTCGGTCAACACTTTTTGAACATTTATTTGTTGACCGATTAGCGTCCATAAGATATTAAATTTTATCAAATTTTATGATGCCCTAAAAACTAGAAAACCTTGCAAATCATATAGTTTGCAAGGTTTTGACACACATTGAATGTGTTTCTAGTGATCGCGACAGGATTCGAACCTGTGACCGTCTGCTTAGAAGGCAGATGCTCTATCCAGCTGAGCTACGCGACCATTAAAAAAAGTCGGGGTGGCAGGATTCGAACCTGCGACCTCCGCGTCCCAAACGCGGCGCGATAACCGGGCTACGCTACACCCCGAAAACTCGTTATCTATTTGCGGAGAGACGGGGATTCGAACCCCGGCAACACTTACGCGTTGACAGATTAGCAATCTGCTCCATTACCACTCTGGCACCTCTCCAATTCAATACGTTAAGAACTTGACTTAAAATTGAAAGCTTTTACAATAAATTTCTATTTATCATTTAAGCGGGTGCAAATGTAACTTTTCATATTAATTAACGCAATAATTTTTTTGGGTTTTTTTGAAGAATATTTAGATATCACTACTCAAAACGTTAACCAAGCTTTCCAGTCTTGTGCATTACAAATAATATAATAATTGGTATTGCCAGTAGTCCAACATGAAGCAAATCTGTCTGTAACAATGAAGGCTGTAATAATAAGGTGATGACATA
>JASBSE010000415.1 GCA_030149115.1 Winogradskyella sp.
AGATTTTATGAAAGATAAACGAATATTGTATGTGTCCTCGGAAGTAGTTCCATATTTACCAGAAACAGAGATTTCTTCAATGTCATTTGAAGCTCCTAGAATGGTAAACAAACAAGGAGGGCAAATACGAATATTTATGCCGCGCTTTGGTAATATTAACGAGAGAAGACACCAATTACACGAGGTAATCAGACTCTCTGGAATTAACCTAGTAATTAACGATTTAGACATGCCTTTAATTATTAAAGTTGCCTCCATCCCAAAAGAGCGTATTCAAGTTTACTTTATAGACAACGAAGAATACTTTAAAAGAAAGGCAACGTTAACGGATGAGGATGGTAAGCTTTTTCCAGATAATGATGAGCGCGCTATTTTCTTTGCTAAAGGTGTTATAGAAACTGTAAAAAAATTAAACTGGGCACCAGATATTATTCATGTAAATGGGTGGTTAGCTTCATTATTGCCGTTATACCTTAAGGAGTTCTACAAAACCGAACCTTTATTTACAGAAAGTAAAATAGTTACCTCTGTATACAATCAAAACTTTGAAGGCACGTTAGATAAAGGCATGATAGATAAAGTGAAATTTGATGGCTTAGAAGAAGATGTTATAAAACCATTAGAAAAACCAGATTATATTAACCTAATGAAAGTTGCTATAGACAACTCTGATGCGGTAATTAGAGGTTCTGAAGAATTACCAGAAGAATTAGACAGCTATATCAATGATTTGGAAAAGCCTGTTTTAGGTTTCCATTCCATTGAAGAATTTGCAGATCCTTACACCGAATTTTACAAAGAAGCTGTATTAAACAGTTAATTATACTTATGAAAAAGAATAAACTTGCCCTTAATTTTTCTGTACTTGCACTAATCGTAACAAGTTTCATAGCTTGTGATAGTGATTTTAATAACTTAGAGTCTGATGTTCTAAATAGTGGCGTAGCAACTAATTTTGATATTTTAAATAGTAACTATGATGTTATTACCTACACCAATGCTTTAGGACCGGTTCAAACTAACAACGGTATAGGTCTGAGTACACTTGGACTATATGATGATGCTTATGGAAGAGTAACATCTAGTTTTGTATCTCAAGTTTCGTTATCCTCTTACGACCCTACGTTCCTTGGTAGTGCCAATGAATTACAGATAGATTCTGTTGTTTTAACCCTTCCTTATTTTTCAGGAGTTACTGACATAGACGAAGACAACAACATAACTTATAACGTAGATTCTATTTTTCCTGATGGCAGTACTTACAGCCCTATAAAATTAAGTATTTATGAAAATAATTATTTTATAAGAGATTTTGATCCGAGTGCAGACTTTAATGAAGCTCAAGCCTACTTTTCAAATAAAACAGCATCAACCTCAGAGGCCATTTCCCCTCTTGAAGGAACAGAATTAGTTTTTGTAGAAAATCCCACTGATGTAAATCACTTATCTATTAATTCCTTGGGTAATATTAATATTAGTAAGCAAGGTTTTATTTTAACTGAGACAGTAGAAGGTGAAGAAGGAGAGGAAGATGACACCACAGTAACTTATGCTCCTCCAGGTATAAGATTAAAATTAGATCCTCAATTTTGGCAAGAAAAGATATTTGACAGAGAAGGTGAAGCTGTATTAAGCAATTCTAACAACTTTTCAGAATATTTTAGAGGCCTTTACTTTAAGGCCCAAGCTGTAAATAATGATGGAAGCTACCTTATATTAAATACAAATTTGACAAGTTCAAATATTACAATCTATTATACTACCACAACTGTAACACAAGATGATAATGGACAAGATGTTACAACAGAAGAGCAGGAAAATTTTGTAATTAACCTAAGTGGTAATAAAATTAATTTTTTAGAAAACGACTTTAATATTTCAATCCCTAATGGAGACGAAAACTTGGGAGATGAAAGATTATTTTTAAAAGGAGGGGAAGGCTCTATAGCAAAAGTTAAACTTTTTAACGGAGATGATCTTAATGATGGAGATGACCAAACCTTTGATAACTGGAAGAACTTCTTTGTAGAAACTGACACTGATGGTACTAAAAATATAAAAAAGCTTGTTAATGAAGCTAATTTAGTTGTTTATGTAGATCAGGACTACTTAAGTCTATCTGGATTATATGGTCCGGAAAGAGAGCCAGACCGCCTATATATCTATGATTTAGAAAATCAAGTACCTTTAACTGACTTCTACATAGATGTAACAAATAATAGCTTACCTTATTTTTCAAAATACAATCACCTTGGTCCTCTACAACGCGAGGGTGATGAGTCAAATGGAGATGGTATAAAATATAAGTTTAGAATTACAGAACATATTAATAATTTACTTCTTAATGATTCCACTAATGTTGAATTAGGTATATCAGTTTCTTTAAATGTTAATCTCGAAGAACTTGTTCAACAACAAGTTCAAACTACTGACGGATCAGAATTAACAACTCCAATAAGCTCAGTCTTATCTCCAAGAGGAACAGTTTTACACGGAAATAATACTGCAGATGAAAGTAAAAGAGTATATTTAGAAATATATTACACATGTTTAGAAGGTGATTGTGAAGACGAAGAGTAATCAAACCAACAATAATCAAATCATTTAAAATTAATCTATGTGTGGAATAGTCGGATATATTGGTCATAGAGAGGCTTATCCTATAGTAATTAAAGGACTTCAAAGGTTAGAGTACCGTGGTTATGACAGTGCAGGTATTGCGTTATATGATGGTACCGATATAAAACTCTCAAAAACTAAAGGAAAAGTATCTGATCTTAAAGAAAGATTAGAAAATGAAATTTCAATCAATGGTACCTTGGGCATCGGCCATACGCGTTGGGCTACTCATGGTGTTCCTAATGATGTAAACTCACATCCGCATTATTCAAACTCTGGAGACTTAGTTATAATCCACAACGGAATTATCGAAAATTATGACGCGCTAAAAAAGGAGCTCATTAAACGTGGCTATACATTTAAATCAGACACTGATACTGAGGTTTTAGTGAATCTCATTGAAGATGTAAAGAAAAATGAAAATATTAAACTTGGTAAAGCTGTTCAAATTGCACTAAACCAAGTCATTGGAGCATATGCAATAGCTGTTTTTGACAAGAACAAACCAAATGAAATTGTCGTAGCTAAACTTGGTAGCCCACTAGCTATAGGTATTGGCGAAGATGAATTTTTTATTGCTAGTGACGCCTCACCATTTATAGAATTCACCAAAAATGCCGTTTATCTTGAAGATGAGCAAATGGCAATTATTAGAAGAGGTAAAGACATTAAGGTAAGAAAAATAAAAGGAGATTCACTTGTAGACCCTTATGTCCAAGAACTCCAATTAAATCTTGAGCAAATTGAAAAAGGAGGTTACGACCACTTTATGCTCAAAGAAATATATGAACAGCCTGAAGCAATTTTAGACACTTTTAGAGGAAGACTTCTCAGTAATGAAGCAGTAATAAAACTAGCTGGTGTTGAAGATAATATGAAAAAATTCCTGGCAGCAGACAGAATAATTGTTGTTGCTTGTGGTACTTCTTGGCATGCAGGTTTGGTTTCAGAATACATTTTCGAAGATTTAGCTAGAATACCTGTAGAGGTTGAATATGCTTCAGAATTTAGATACAGAAACCCTGTTATTACTGAAAAAGATATTGTTATTGCCATTTCTCAATCTGGCGAAACCGCAGATACTCTTGCTGCAATAAAATTAGCAAAATCAAAAGGTGCTTTTGTATTTGGAGTATGTAATGTTGTTGGGTCTTCTATAGCAAGAGAAACAGATGCTGGTGCTTACACGCATGCAGGACCTGAAATTGGTGTAGCATCTACAAAGGCATTTACCACTCAAATTACTGTATTAACGCTTATAGCTTTAAGGTTAGCTAGAGCAAAAGGAACGATTTCAAGTTCAGAGTTTAGACACCACTTAATTGAGTTAGAAACTATACCTAACAAAGTAAAAGAGGCTCTTGAGTCTGATGGATATGTTCAGACTGTTGCAGATATCTATAAAGACGCCAAAAATTTCTTATATCTAGGACGAGGTTATAACTTCCCTGTTGCTTTAGAAGGTGCTCTAAAATTAAAAGAAATTTCTTATATCCATGCAGAAGGCTATCCAGCTGCCGAAATGAAACATGGACCTATTGCTTTAATTGACGAACAAATGCCAGTTGTTGTTATTGCAACAAAGAAAGGACACTATGAGAAGGTTGTAAGTAACATCCAAGAAATAAAATCTAGAAAAGGTAAAATCATTGGTATAGTTACCAAAGGTGATGTAAATGTAAGAGAATTAGCTGATCACGTTATAGAGGTGCCAGAAACCTTAGAGTGTCTTACACCACTTTTAACTACAATTCCTTTGCAATTATTGTCATATCACATTGCGGTAATGTTAGAAAAAAATGTAGATCAACCTCGTAATCTTGCAAAATCTGTTACGGTAGAATAGATTTTAGAAAAAATAATTAAAACAAAAAAAGGCGACTTTTAAAAAGTCGCCTTTTTTTGTTTTAACTGGCTATAAACTTTTTCAGTTTCATCCAGAAGTATCTTATTGCATCCAGAAGTATCAATAGTTTTGTTATTATTAAATGGTTTTACATTTGATAAATCAAAATCCATTTTTAATTCATTCTGTAAGTGAACAAGAACATCTTTTGGATTTGATAGATAATCTTGATAGTCAATTAAAGTAATGGCTGAGTCTTCTAAAGTTAAAAGATAAGAATAATAGTTTAGCCAAACTGACAACCAGTAATCCAATGTACCTTTATCATATTCAATTTCAACAGGTTTATTGTCGAAACTAAAAACTTTTTGATTATGACCAAATTCATGATGCCCTAACCAATCCATATAAGTTTCTATAAAATCATCATCGTGTTGAAAATCAGAAAATCTTAAATGTTGATTTAACAAAGAATCTGCATGCTCTACAGGATTACGAAATAAAAATATAGCTTTAAAATTCTTGTTTAAGGCTCTCAAAGAAGGATATCTTAAAATAAGATTATTATTCTTCGATAAATATAAATGTGAGTTATCCCTTCTTATCAAGGACTGGTATGCCAAATACTTCTCATAGATTTCTTGCGTTATGTCGTGCTTGATTAAAATAGCATCACCGATAAAGCTATCATTTAGGAATACCTTGAAAAAATATTCTTCTAGAGCTTCAATAGTATTTAACCCAAACATCATTTTGTCACCATGCTTGCGTTCTTTAAGCTCTGTATTTTTAGGATTGTATAATTTTTTCCAAAGATTAGGTGCTAAAAGTAGAGGCATGTTAGAGTAATCTAAAGAACTAAATTTCCCAGCTTTAAATAATTGATCTGTTAAACTTGTAGTTCCAGCTCTTGCTAAACCAGATACAATTACAAAATCTGATTTCTCTGTAATCTTTTCGCCTTTTTTAAACTTCTTGTCAAATGAAAAAAGAAGTTTTGATAAATTATAATTATTGAGAATTAGCCTATGAAAAAGCTTAGAGGCTTCAGAGTAATTATCATCATTCTTTTTCTTCTTAAATAAGAAAAATGGAATTACACTTCCTAAAGAAAGACTTAGAATAAACCATAATGAGCTAAAGTCTAAGGTTTCAAAATTTACTTTAGCAAATAAACTATATAAATAAAGTGGTAAAATGGTCGCGCCAGCTATTATCACAAAAGCTATAGTAGTCTTTAACAACGAAACAAGAATTTGCTTCAGCGCACCAATTAATTTCTTTTGCTTTATGCTTTCATCTTCCTTTGAAAGTACTTCATTAGTTAACGATACAGAAGACTCTATTAACTCAAAAAATATTCTTTTAAGAGCTATTATAGACGCAGCTAGAGCAAAGCCCGAAATACCTGCTATAATAAAATATAACATTATCCCTTCTTAAATAAATTGCGAAAGAATCGTTTAATAGGAATCCATAGTACTACCCCAAACGAAAAAATAACAAGAAGGGCTATAAAAATAATGATTAGCAATGTTCCAAGTCCTAATCCAGGTCCAATATAATTAAGCATAATAGTAGATTTTAAAAATTAATATCAGTATAAATTGTCGTCCAATTAGAAAGATAATGATATCCTTCTATATCACTTTTTATTACAGTCTTTAAGACAACACCATCCTCATTCAATACCCACAAGATTCCGGCTCCCTGTTCTTCAACAAACATATCTCCATTGGGTAGTATTTCATACAAACCCTCTGCTCCTGTAAAAATTTCATTTTCAACAAATTGATCTTCGTAAAGGGCTTCAAATGAATCTGTTTCAAAGTTATAAATAAGAACATTTGAATGGGTTATTTTTCGTTGAATAGTTCCATTACTTGGTTTAAATTCATTTTTATTAAAATGTACATCCCATGCAGGTGAATTATTATTAAATATTGCTATTGTACTATCGGATAGGACATCAACATCATGTTGAAAAGTAAAAGGTCCATCTATAACAGTCACTACTTTACCTGTTGAAGGTCTATAATGAACTATTGTTGACAAATGCCTAAAACTCAAAAACAAGTCGCCTTTATTGTAATAACTTGAACTATCTGTAACTACTGGTTGTACATCATTTAAATGAAATGGATCAGTAATGTGCGTGGCTTTATTCAATAGTTCATCCAACTCATTTTCTATAAAAATATCTGTTAGAGATTTACTATATAAGGTCTTACCTGTCTTGGCGTCTACATTTAAAATAAGATCATCTCTATATTCAGTTTTTTTGCCATCAACTGAAACTGTCTTTGGGACAATTAATCCATCTTCATGCTTTACACCTGGAATCCAAATATTTCCTTTATGGTCTAAATTCATTGCATGATGAAAAATAAAATCCTTGTTAAACCATTTTACTTTTGAAGTTGAGTCTAATCTTAGAAGTCCAGGCTTCTCATTACAAGAGGCTATTAAATCTCTATTAGCCATTAACCTTGTTGGATATAATCTATCATTTTGGCCAACTTCATAATACTTAGACAAAACTTCAACAGGTAACTCCCATGTTTTTAAAATTTTATCCGATTTAAAATTCTTTAGCTCAATATTAAACTGATCTCCACTCCGGTAAGCATATGAACCATATAAATCGTAACTTAGATTATTAATGTCTTTTAAATCCCTTTCCTTGGTCTTTAAATAATACTCTGGGGCACGGAAAAAATGGTTAAAAGCCATTTTCATATTAGATGGTATTTCTGAAAAAGCTCTTATTGGGTCTGTTAAAGGTCCTGCCGCATTTTGACCAAGCGCTGCATTCCTAACAATACCACTCCATAGCATTAAAACAAAAATTCCAATAACAATTAAAGCCAATTTTCTTATTGTCTTCATTTTAATTTGTTTTTAGGTTAGTTTATAATATTACATCAATAATAAGATTAAATCAATTTATGACTTAAAATACTCCATATAAAGCAGTTTTATACGTTGTGTTAAGTCAATGAATATATAAACTAGATAAATTACATTGTATAACAGGTATTTGCAACAACAAATCAAAAAGAGAAATTAATATCAATGCTTCTAAAATTGTCAATATTACAATTTTAGCGCACTTAAATTCATAATAAGTACTATGCATGCATAATTTTTTGAGAATTTCTTACCTAATTTTCATATATTTATTTAAATTGGCATCGAATAAATTAACTAATTCTCTAAAATGAAGACAATCTTAAAGCTTTTTACATTACTTTTTTGTGTGGCATCTTTTGCTCAGACCACAGTAAAAGGTAAAATTTCTGATGATACTGGGTTACCCTTACCTGGTGCAAATATTGTAATAGTAGGCACTAGTTCTGGTACTGTTTCAGATTTTGATGGTAACTACACTTTATCTGTAGACCAAAACCCTCCATTTTCAATTCGCGTAAGCTACACAGGTTTTGAACCTCAAACTATTGAGATAACAAGTAACCAACAAACAGTAGATGTTACTCTTAAAGAAGGAAACTCATTAGATGAAGTAGTAATCTCTGCTTCTCGAACTCCAGAACGTATTTTTGAATCACCTGTAACGGTTGAACGTTTTGGTTTAAAAGAAATTAAAAATACTGCTTCGGTAGATTTTTATGATGGTTTAGAAAACCTCAAAGGTGTTGATATAAACACTAATAGTTTAACCTTTAAATCTATAAATACAAGAGGATTTGCAACATTTGCCAATACACGTTTTATGCAATTGGTAGATGGTATGGACAACTCGGCACCTGCCCTTAATTTCCCGCTTGGAAATTTATTAGGTATGACCGAAACCGATGTACAAAGTGTAGAATTACTACCAGGTGCTGCTTCAGCTTTATATGGTGCAAATGCATTTAACGGTATACTATTTATGCGTAGTAAAAACCCTTTTGATCGCCAAGGAATAAGCGGATTTATTAAGAGAGGTATTACTTCTCAGGAAGCAGCTGGTGATAACGATTATACTGACTTAGGTATAAGAATGGCTTATAAGTTTAGCGAAAAATTTGCGGCCAAAGTAAATTTTGGCTATCTAAAAGGTACTGATTGGTATGCCGTGAATGAAACGGATAAACTCAATCGAGGATTAACAAGAGCTGATATCGATTATGACGGTGTTAATGTTTACGGAGATGAGGTAAGTACAGATATCAATGGAGTAGCACAAACTCTAGAAAGTTTAGGTCTGGCCCCTGCCGGTTCTTCTGCATTAGTTCCTTCCGTTAATGTGAGTAGAACAGGTTACAACGAAAGAGATCTTACAAATTATAATGCCGAAAGTATAAAGGCAGATTGGGGGCTTTACTTCCGTCCTTGGGAAAATGATTTTGAAATTCAGTATGTTGGTAAAGTTGGATCTGGTAATACTATATATCAAGGAGCTAATAGATACAACATTAAAAACTTTTTCTTACAACAACACAAACTTGAAATTAGAAATGATAACTTCTTTGTAAGAGGTTATGTTACAGAAGATAAAGCAGGTGACTCTTATGATATGGTATTCACTGGTATTAACATCAATAGAGCTTGGAAAGATGATTCTACTTGGTTCGGGGAATATGTAGGAACCTATATTGGTGCTACTTTAGGTGGTGCTACAGATGCACAAGCTCATGCAGCAGCAAGAGCACAAGCAGATACAGGACGTTATTTACCTGGCACACCTGAATTTCAGGCAGCATTCAACCGTAGTGTTAATGATCCTGATTTAACTACTGGTTCAAAATTTCAAGATAATTCAAAAATTTATCATGCAGACGCTAATTACAATTTTGGAGACTTAGTAGATTTCGCTGAAATTCAAGTAGGTGGATCTTACAGAAGATATCGTTTAAATTCTTTCGGTACAATTTACACAGATAATGATGGTCCTATAAACTATTCTGAAGTTGGTATTTATACACAATTACAAAGATCATTAGAATTATCTGAAAGTGTAGAACTTAAGCTTACTGGCTCTTTACGATATGATAAATCTGAATTATTTGATGGGTTCTTCTCACCAAGATTATCTGCCGGCTTCACGATTAACCAAGACCATAACATTAGAGCCTCTTTTCAAACAGGATTTAGAAATCCAACCACCCAAGACTTATATATTGGCTTAGATGTTGGTAGAGCAATTTTAATTGGTGGTGCTCCTGATAACCCAATGAGAGATGTTAGAGATTACGATTTAAGTACAGGTGGAGCAGCAATTACTGGTCAATCAACTATCGCTTTTGATGGTACTGGTGCGTATAACAATTCATTTTTAGCAAATTCTGTTGGGGCTTTTGCAGCATCAGGAGATCTTGCAGCACTAGAAATAGGAAATTCTAATTTGGTTCAACCAGAACAAGTAAGTTCAATAGAAGTAGGATATCGTGGTAAATTAAATGATATAATTATTGATGCATCTGCATACTTTAATAAGTATCAAGATTTCTTAGCTAACGAAACCGTAATCGCACCTTTTTATGGAGAAGTTGATCCTGACGGAAATGGCGTATTGGACCCTGCAGATTCACAAACACAATTGGCTGCATTAGCAATTGCAAATGGTGACTATCAAGCATACCAAACCTATACAAACTCAGACGAAACGGTAAACTCTTATGGTGCTGCAATTCAGGTTTCTGCAAAAGTATTTGATGGCTTTGATTTAAGTGCAAATTACACATACTCTAAATTAGATTTTGATGTAAAGCAAAATCCTGATTTCAGAACCAACTTCAACACACCTGAGCACAAAGTAAAGGCTTCATTCGGTAAAACTGAATTATTCAAAAACTTTGGTTTTAATGTATCTTGGAGATGGAGTGACAACTACTTCTGGGAAGCATCTTTTGGTGACGGAGATGTTCCTTCTTTCAATGTTCTTGATGCACAAATTAACTTTAGAGTACCAAGCTTAAAATCTACTTTTAAAGCTGGTGCTACTAACTTGTTACAAGACGAGTATTTTACTGCATTTGGTACAGGTTTCATAGGATCTCAGTACTATGTGTCTTGGACTATAAATAACTTATAATAACGGAAAAGAGAATTAAGATGAAAAAAATTAAATATATAGCACTATCATTACTTACTTTAGGTATGGTAGCTTGTGAAAATGATTTAGTCGAAGACTTAAGAGACAGAAACGATGATAGCGGTGAGCCTCTACCAGAATTAATGGCAGGTTCGGCAGATTTTTCAAATTTTGTTTCAGTTGGAGCCTCATTTACTGCTGGCTTTACTGATAACGCACTTTTTATAGCAAGTCAGGAGAATTCGTTCCCTAATATAATGGCAAGTAAATTTGCTAATGTAGGAGGTGGTACATTTAATCAACCTCTAATGAATGACAATTTTGGTGGTTTAGCAGTTGGAGGAATGCGAATTACTGATCCAAGATTAGTATTTGGTGGTGCTGGGCCAGTTCCTCTTGAGGCAGTTGTAGGCCCTGTGACTGTTTCAACAGACATAGCTTTAAACAACCCAACGGGGCCATTTAACAATTTAGGTATTCCTGGCGCAAAAAGTTTTCATTTAGTAGCTCCAGGTTATGGTAACTTATCTAATTTTCCTGCTGCGGCTAATCCTTATGCTGTTCGCGTTACAGGAAATGCACCTAACGCTAGTATTTTAGAATTAGCCATGTCTCAAAATCCAACATTCTTCTCAATCTCTGAAGTTGGAGGAAATGATGTTTTAGGATATGCGCTTTCTGGAGGTGACGGAACAAATCCAATAACTGATACTGCTACCTTTAATGCATCTCTTAGCGCACTCGTTGCTGGTTTAACCTCTACTGGTGCTAAAGGTGTTATAGGTAATTTACCTAACATAACAAGTTTATCGCATTTCACAACAGTACCTCACGATCCACTAGATCCAACTAACGAAACCTTTGGACCCTTAATCCCAACACTAAATGGAATTTTTGGACAAATCAATTTAGTTTATCAGGCTCTTGGACAACCTGATAGAGCTATCGTATTTTCTGAAACTTCTGCTAGCCCTGTTGTTATAAAGGATGAAAGTTTAGTAGATATATCTGCACAGATGACTGCTGCATTTAATGCTAGCCCTACGTTCCCTACATTTATTCAATCATTAGGATTACCTGCTGCAGCTGCACCACTAGTAGCAAATCTCTTAGGCGCTACATACGGACAAACAAGACAAGCAACTGCTGAGGATTTATTAGTTTTACCTAGTAGTTCTATTATAGGTACTGTAAATAATGATTTCTATGCTTTTTTAACAAGTCAAGGAATACCAGCAACGCTTGCTGGTCAGTTTTCTGTCGAAGGTATTACGTATCCATTAGATGATAAATGGGTATTATTACCATCAGAACAAGCAGAAATTGCTACAGCAACTCAAGAGTATAATTCTACAATATCTAATATTGCAAGCACTAACAATTTGGCTTTAGTTGATTTAAATTCAATATTAGAACAAGCCTCTTCTACTGGAATTATGTTTGATGACTACAATATGAATACAGATTTAGTATTTGGTGGTTTGGTAAGTTTAGACGGAGTGCATTTAACAGCTAGAGGCTATGCTTTAATGGCTAACAGTTTCTTACAAGCTATTGATGCAACTTACGGGTCAAACTTTGAAGCTTCAGGAAATCTTGCAAAAGCTGGTGATTTTCCAACAAATTATTCGCCAACATTACAATAAAGAATATTTTACTATGAGCATAAAAACGCACTCTATTCAAGTGCGTTTTTTTTATTTAAAAAAGAACGGTTTTTTTAAATAAAACTATATCTTTGCAGCGCGAAAATCACACGTATTCAACATATAAAGAAAAGTGTTGTTTTTCAGGTTTAAATTATTGCAAAACAAAAACATATAAGTAATGTCTAAAGTTACAGGTAAAGTTGCACAGATTGTAGGTCCGGTTATCGATGTAGAATTCGGTGCTGGTGCAGAACTTCCAAAGATTTATGATTCATTAGAAATTAACAACCCAGATGGTTCAAAATTAGTATTAGAGGTACAATCTCACATTGGTGAAGATACTGTACGTACTATTGCAATGGATTCTTCTGATGGTTTAAGTAGAGGAACTGAAGTTGTTGCAACTGGTGCTCCTATCCAAATGCCAATAGGTGATGACGTTTACGGACGTTTATTTAATGTAATTGGTGACGCAATTGATGGATTAGGAGACTTACCTAAAGCTGGTGAAGCGGGTTTACCTATTCACAGACAAGCTCCAAAGTTTGAAGAATTATCAACGTCTACTGAAGTTTTATTTACAGGTATTAAAGTAATTGACCTTATTGAGCCTTATGCTAAAGGTGGTAAGATTGGATTATTTGGTGGTGCTGGTGTAGGTAAAACAGTACTAATTCAGGAGTTGATTAACAATATTGCAAAAGGTCACGGTGGTTTATCAGTATTTGCTGGTGTAGGAGAAAGAACTCGTGAAGGAAATGACCTTTTGAGAGAGATGTTAGAGTCTGGTATTATTAAATATGGTGATGACTTTATGCACTCTATGGAAGAAGGTGGTTGGGATCTTCAAAAAGTAGATAAAGCTGCTATGAAAGACTCTAAAGCGACTTTCGTATTTGGACAGATGAATGAGCCTCCTGGAGCACGTGCTCGTGTGGCACTATCTGGTTTAACTATTGCTGAGTACTTCCGTGATGGTGCTGGTGATGGACAAGGAAAAGATGTACTTTTCTTCGTAGATAACATCTTCCGTTTTACACAAGCTGGTTCTGAGGTATCTGCTCTTTTAGGTCGTATGCCTTCTGCGGTAGGTTACCAACCAACATTAGCAACAGAGATGGGTGCTATGCAAGAGCGTATTACTTCTACAAAGAAAGGTTCTATTACATCTGTACAAGCTGTATATGTACCTGCGGATGATTTAACAGATCCTGCTCCTGCAACAACGTTTGCTCACTTAGATGCAACAACAGTATTATCTCGTAAGATCGCTGAGCTTGGTATCTATCCTGCAGTGGATCCTTTAGATTCTACATCAAGAATTTTAACGGCTGATATCTTAGGGAATGAGCATTATGCTTGTGCACAGAGAGTAAAAGAGTTATTACAACGCTATAAAGAATTACAAGATATTATTGCTATCCTTGGTATGGAAGAATTATCTGAAGAAGATAAATTAGCTGTATCTAGAGCAAGACGTGTACAACGTTTCTTATCTCAGCCTTTCCACGTGGCTGAGCAGTTTACAGGTATACCAGGTGTATTAGTAGACATTAAAGAAACTATCAAAGGTTTTAACATGATTATGGATGGTGAATTAGATCACTTACCAGAAGCAGCATTTAACCTTAAAGGTTCTATTGAAGAAGCTATTGAAGCTGGTGAGAAAATGTTAGCTGAAGCGTAAAACCAGTTTGTTGGTATTTCAGTAGTCATCACATAGAGACTGTAAGCTGTAAACTGCAAACTGCAAACTAAAAAAATATGTATTTAGAGATTGTATCACCAGAAGCCACTTTATTTAGTTCAGAAGTTGACTCTGTAGTAGTACCAAGTGTAAATGGTGAGTTCGAAATGTTATCTAATCACGCACCTATCGTTTCTATACTAGGTGAAGGTATTATTAGAATAAAAACTCATACACAAAGCCATTTAGTTTTTGATGAATTGCATGGAGATGTTATCCCTCATACTGACGATAACAAAGTATTAACCGTGAAGATTAACTCTGGAACTATTGAAATGAAAGACAATAAACTTATCATTTTAGCTGATTAAGAGTAATATACTTTAAAATAAAAAAGCGCTAAACTTTATATGTTTAGCGCTTTTCTTTTATAACTGATTTAAAATACTATCCATTATCCAAGCAACATGTGTTGCTGTTTTCCCTGTAGATGGATGTGGTTTTCCTAGCAATAAAGATTGCTTCATATTTTCTACATGTTGTTGTTGAATATGTTTGGGGTTTTCAATAAAAACTTGTTCCATTTTATCACTTTTTATTACTTCAATTGGTTCTTCCCCAAATACAGAAAACAATAGTTCACCTCTATTACCAACTATCCTAACTTTATCTTCGCGTTTATAAGTACCAAAACTCCAAATTCCTGTTCCCAAAACTCCATTTTCATGTTTCCATGATGCCGAAACTATATCTTTTGCTGTGTATAGCTTTTGTTGGTTAGAAGCAATACCTTTTACTTCTTTTATATTCCCTAATAAATAGACAAATAAGTCTAATCCATGACTGGCCAAATCATCAAAATAGCCTCCTGGCGCAATCTTAGCATCGGTTCTCCAATTATAAGTATCAGATGTATCTAAATCGCTTGGTGTACGACTTAAAGACCAGCTTATATGCCTCACTTTGCCAATAGCTTTTTCTTCTAACAACTCCTTTATTTTATTAAATCGAGGTAAGGATCTACGGTAATATGCTACAAACAACGGAAGCTGTTGCTTTTCAAAAGCAGCTTGTATTTCAAGACATTCTTTATAGCTAGGCGCCATTGGTTTTTCTATACAACATATCTTGTTCGCTTTTGCTACTTTTAACGCATAATAATGATGTGTGTCTGGCGGTGTCGCAATATAAACTGCTTCAACTTCAGAGTCATTAATTAAGGCATCTGCATCGTTATAATAACGTGGAACGTTATGCCTTTTGGCATAATCTTTCGCTAAATCTAAATTTCTGCGCATTACAGCAATCAACTCAAAACCATCTGTTATTTGGTAAGCTGGTCCACTTTTAACTTCGGTAACATTACCACAGCCAATAATTCCCCATTTGATAGCTTTTATCATTCTACAATTGTTTTATAGCCTCTAATTCTACTTTAAGTTCTTGAAACATGGTCATAATACTACTTAACTTCAATTCTTTTTCATCGTACTCTTGTGTATTAATACAACAGGTAAACTCCCAAAGCTCTAAAATAGTTTCCTTTGGTATCAAATAAGGCTCGTAGCTTTTGTTATCAGAGCTCAATAAAAGTACACTATCATCATCTGTTATATAAATCCTCTTATAAACAAGACCATCATCTTTTGTAAGAACGATATAGGTTCGTCCAGTTTTAATATCATTTACATCTTCTAAATATTTTGCAACTACATAAGAACCATCCTTAACAGGTAGCATAGAATCACCCTTTATAGGAAAAGCACGATGCGTTCCTGTAGGTAAAAATGGTAATTTTATTTTTTGAAGCTGCTCTATATATTCAGGGTCGTCATAACCAGATAAATATCCTGCTGTAGCTTTTACTGGAATAACCTCTATTAAATCTTCATTATCCTCATTGACCGTCACAGGAAATAAAACACGTTTATTTCCGATTTCTATAAATGAGGTATTCTTAGCTTTTCGTAAATCTTTACGAACAAGTATATCAATAGGTATATTAAAATAATTTGACAAATCTATTAAACGCTCAATTGGAGGCTCACTTCTCCCTTCTTCATAGGACCCAACAATAGAACGTGTCCATCCTAAATCATCTGCAAAACGTTCCTGAGACAACTTCTTTAAAGATCTTAGGTGCTTTATGTTAGCTTGTATTGGTTTCATTAAAACAATTTTTTAATAACACTTACTACAAATATAAGCAACAAAAACTACAAATAGTAGATAATTTTGTCGCTAATGTATCTGAATTGCCACACATATTACAGTCTACGCTACGGCACCATAAAACCTGAGCAATTACTTGCTATTGCTTCAGAGAATGGTGTTAAGACTTTAGCACTGACCGATATTAATACAACCTCAGCATGCTTAGATATTGTTCGATTATCCAAAAAATATAAAATTAAGCCTGTACTCGGAGTAGATTTTAGAACCACTGCACAACAACAGTTTATTCTAATAGCTAAAAACAATAATGGATTTCAAAATATCAACAATTATCTATCAAAGTTTTTACATAATTCAGCACTAAAAATACCCAAACAACCAGATGAGGTTTTAGAAGATTGTTATATCATTTACCCATACCAAACAGGAAAATATTACAGGCTAAAAAGCAATGAGTTCCTGGGTATTTCACCAAAAGACCTCAACCATTTAAAATTTTCTAAATGGAATGAACATAGAGATAAGTTAGTAGTTTTAAAAACGGTGTCTTTTCAAGATAAAAAAGGATTCAATACACATCGTTTACTTCGTGCCATAGATAACAATACGTTGTTGAGTAAACTCCCAAAATCTGAAGAGGGAAACGTCAATGATATAATACTACCTTATGATGAATTATGTCAACTTTATAAAGATTACCCTTCTTTATTAAAAAACACGGAACAGTTATTAAACACTTGTGCTATTCATTTTGATTTTGAAAATCCACAGCCCAAAAATCAGAAATGCCTAACCGCTAACGAAACCACCGATTATAAATTATTAGAGCAATTAACCTACAATGGCATTTCTTATAGATATGGAGATAATCCAGATCCTAAAATATTCGAGCGCATTAAAAAAGAGTTAGACATTATTAAACAGAAAAGATTTGTCTCCTATTTTTTAATCAATTGGAAAATTTTAGAATATGCGCGCAGCAAAGGCTATTACTATGTTGGTCGCGGTAGTGGAGCCAATAGTATTATCGCTTATTTATTGCGTATTACAGATGTAGATCCTATTGAACTCGATTTATATTTTGAGCGTTTTATTAATCTCTTTAGACAAAATCCACCTGATTTTGATATTGATTTTTCATGGA
>JASBSE010000425.1 GCA_030149115.1 Winogradskyella sp.
AAGTTTACCGTTACTGTATCCATTGTTTTTAATCCCATAAGTGTTGAGGCGCTACCTACAGTACTGCAATTACTTTTATAAACTGCAATTTCTAAATAACCGGATGAATTAAAGACAACTAAACCTTTACCTTCGTCATTCCGTTTAGATTCTTCAATCTCAAAATTAACAATATCGCTATATCTGCTGTAAATAGTTTTAAACTTATGATTTCTAGCTGAGATTTCATACTCACGTGTTTTTTGTACTTCCTCAAAAAACTTCTTTTTTATGTTTGTAACAACGTTACCATAATTATCTATGTATATAACACTTCCTATTATTTGATTTTTGTCATCATTAACAAAAGGATTCAAATTTTTTATAGGCTTAATAGTGTTAATAACTTTTCCAATAACCTCAAGCGTGCCTCCTCTTGCAATATGGCAAGCTACTTTTACAAAAACATCCAGAACAGGAAAATTGGTTTCAATTTTATCGTGTATATTAATCTCAACGATTTTCTCTGGCGCAATCTCAGAGCAAATCATGCTCATTATACCATTGTTAGCACATATAAAGTAATGGTCGTCTAACTTAACCGCAATATGCTTATTTTCAGGACTTAACTCGGAATCAATTCCTATAATATGAATTGTTCCTTTTGGGAAACTACTATAAGCGTTCAAGATAATATATGCCGCTTCAGAAATGTTGAAGGGAGAGACAGAATGAGAAACATCTACAATTCTAACTTCCGATAATTCACTTAATATAGCTCCTTTAATCGCACCAGCAAAGTGATCTTTTTCTCCAAAATCAGTGGTTAAAGTAATAATTGCCATGGATTAATTGTTGATATTTTTTTTAGAATTGAGGTTGTAAAATTGTTAGATTTGTTTGTGCACAAACGTTACACAAAACTAAGAAAAGAAAACAGATTAACACACTAAATTAATTAGCCTTTTGAACGAACTTATTCTAGAATTAGAAGAAATTACCCCAAAAGAATTCTTCGGTGCCCAAAATGCCAACATTGAGCTATTAAAAAAATACTTTCCTAAGCTAAAAATTGTTGCTCGTGGTAACAAAATTAAAGCCTATGGTGATGAAGATTTACTAGAGGAGTTTGATACACGTATGATGATGCTAATGAAGCATTTTGGTAAGTACAACAAGCTTGATGAAAATGTTATTGAGCGAATCTTAACGAGTAACAGTAGTGAAGACTATTCTACTTCTGCTTCAAGTGGTGAAGTCATTGTACATGGTGTAGGTGGCAAGCTTATAAAGGCCCAAACCGTTAATCAAAGAAAACTGGTAGAGAGCATTCGTAAGAATGATATGGTTTTTGCCATTGGTCCTGCTGGTACAGGTAAGACTTACACAGGTGTGGCATTAGCTGTACAAGCACTAAAGAATAAAGAAGTAAAACGAATTATATTAACCAGACCAGCTGTTGAAGCTGGAGAGAATTTAGGGTTTTTACCTGGTGATCTTAAAGAAAAGTTAGATCCATATATGCAACCATTGTATGATGCATTGCGCGATATGATTCCACACGAAAAACTCGAAAGTCATATTGAAAAAGGTATTATACAAATTGCACCGTTAGCTTTTATGCGTGGTCGTACATTAGATAATGCTTTTGTAATTTTGGATGAAGGTCAGAATACGACGCATGCACAAATGAAAATGTTTTTAACGCGTATGGGTAAAAATGCCAAGTTTTTATTGACAGGAGATCCTGGGCAGGTAGATTTACCACGTCGTACCATTTCTGGTTTAAAAGAAGCTTTATTGGTTCTTAAAAACATTGAAGGTATTGGTATGGTTTATTTAGATGATAAAGACGTCATTCGCCATAAATTAGTTAAGAAAGTAATTGCAGCATATAAAAGTATAGAAAACAGAGATTAATGAGTCAGAATAATACTATAACGGACACGAACTTTAATTTTCCAAATCAAAAAAGTGTTTATAAAGGAAAGGTAAGAGAGGTTTATAATATAGACGATGAGCAATTGGTAATGATTGCTACTGATAGACTTAGTGCTTTTGATGTTGTGATGCCTAAGGGAATACCTTATAAAGGGCAAATTCTCAACCAGATTGCAACTAAAATGATGAAAGATACTGAAGATTTGGTGCCAAATTGGTTAGTGGCAACTCCAGACCCTAACGTTGCAGTAGGTGATTTATGTGAACCATTTAAGGTTGAAATGGTAATTCGTGGTTATATGTCTGGTCATGCCGCCAGAGAATATAAGGCTGGTAAAAGATTACTTTGTGGTGTGCCAATGCCAGAAGGCATGAAAGAAAATGATAAATTTCCAGAACCGATAATAACTCCAGCTACAAAAGCAGAAATGGGAGATCATGATGAGGATATTTCAAAAGAAGATATTCTTAAACGTGGTATCGTTTCAAAAGAAGACTATGAGGTTCTTGAAGATTATACCAGAAAGTTGTTTCAACGAGGCACTGAAATTGCAGCAGAACGAGGACTGATTTTAGTGGATACCAAATATGAATTTGGGAAAACTAAAGAAGGAAAAATTGTATTGATTGATGAAATCCATACACCAGATTCTTCACGTTATTTTTATGCAGATGGCTACCAAGAACGTCAAGATAAAGGTGAAGCTCAAAAACAGCTATCTAAAGAGTTTGTACGCCAATGGTTGATTTCTAATGGTTTTCAAGGTAAAGAAGGTCAAGAAGTCCCATTTATGAGCGATGAATACATAGAAACTGTAAGTGAGCGTTATATTGAGTTATACGAAAACATCACAGGTGAAACTTTTGTGAAAGCGGATGTATCTGATATTCAGAGTAGGATAGAGGCTAATGTTTTGGGATATTTGAAAAACTCATAACTAATCAAGGCTTTTTTCTATAAGGTTTAGAGGGTATTTCTCTCTAATTGTTGTAAGCTCCTCTTTAGTTAGGCTATCTAAATCTTTCTTGTAAAGTTTTAAGGCAAGTTTTTCTCGTAAGCTATTAATTGCACTTGTAATTTCATTTTGTACAGCTATATATTCTGCATAGCTGGTTCCACTTTTATGAATAAGAGTAACTATGGATTCTGAAGTATTTTCTAAATAATAATTTCTTACAGTTTTTCTAACTTCTTTTAGGCTAGATTTTTTATCATTGATAAAGATTGTATTCTTTTCGTCAATATAAATAGACAAAGCGTTAGACAAATTTTTCTCTTTTGAAGATTCATCGTTTGCCTCGGGTAAAGTTCTTAAGAGTCCTTTATCTAATTCAAACAAATCTAGTATTCTAAAAGTCTGAAATTTATAATAGTCAAAATCAAAATCTTCTTCAGATAAAAAATTATTAATATCACTTAAAATTAAATTAATATTTAAATCTGAAGATGTCATATGCTTTTTAACTACTTGATTTATTTTATTTAATCTAGCAGAATCATAGTTAGATGTATCGATTAGTGTTTTCTGGCATACTACATATCTTTCGCTATCTAATGAACCAATATCACCTATAAAACTATTAAAAGAGATTGATGGTCTATTTTTAAAATTATTGTCTTGTGCTAATGCCATCAGAGTTTCTTTATAGCTTTTTCCTGTTTTGTCTTTGATAATATTTTGTTCTACTAA
>JASBSE010000455.1 GCA_030149115.1 Winogradskyella sp.
GGATATAGCATGTGGAGGTGCAAATGCTATACCTGGTGCAAAAATGTTTTTATAATTTGGATTTTGATAGGTTTCTGGCCAATCTTGTACAGTCCATTCTTCATATGGTTTTGAAGAATAATCAGCATCCACAATCATAAATCCTTTAAACAGCTTTTCAGTAATATCATTATTATTTTTATCATAAGCTTTAAAACCATGACCTGAAAATGCTGGAATTAACATTGCAAAATCATAGGTTTCGGTTTTAAACTCACCGTCAAGATTTTCGTAATGTGCAATTCCATCTTCAATTTTATTAACACCTGCTCCTAAAATCCATTTTATGCCTCTATCCTCAAAAATCATTTCTACCATTTCACTAGACTTCATGGTCATGCCATGGTAACTCATTAGCATACCGTCCATACCAAAATCGCCTAAATGATATTCATTAGATATCCATGTAATTTCAGCATTATCTCTTACACCATGACGTCTTAGTTCTTGCTCTACATTGAGAATGTATTCAAAAGCTGCGCCTTGGCATGTTGCTTTTCCGTGTCCAGTACCAATAAGAATTTTAGCTTTTTCTCCAGATTTTAGTTTTTGAATAACACCGTTTAAACCTTCCCATGCATGCTCTGCATGACCATAAGTACAAACAGAATACACTTTATTTTCTCCTGGAATTAATCCTTCGGTCGCTTCAAAATTTAGTTTAGGGCCAGTAGCATTTATTAAATAATCATAGGTTATTTTCTCTGTTGTTCCTTTTTTATCACCAAAGACATATTCTGAAAGCACATAAGGTTTCGACTCATTTGCATCTCCTTCAGGATGAAAAGTAATTGCTTTAGCCTGTTTGTATGTAATTCCTTTTTTCTTGTATAAAGGTGCCAAAGGAAAAAGTACTTGTTTAGATTTCATTCTACCAATACCAACCCAAATATTAGATGGTATCCATTGGTAATTACTGTTAGGCGATACTACAACAACTTCATGTTCTTTTGATAGCTTACGTCTTAAGTGAGACGCTGCTACATGCCCTGAAATCCCGGCTCCTAAAACAACTATTTTTGACAT
>JASBSE010000467.1 GCA_030149115.1 Winogradskyella sp.
TAAAATGCCATAGATTAACCTTTTCTAATAAGTATTGAATCTGGTTTTGACGCTCTATTTTATTGCTTACACCTTTTAAAATAGCTATATGATTTAATAGATCATATGCATTTACTTTAGGATACACCCCAAAATCTTGAGGTAAAAACCCTAGATTCTTTTTAATATAATCCGTTTGCTCAACGATATCTATATCATTAAATTCTATAGTCCCAGAAGATGGTTTCTGTAAGCCTACAATAGTTTTCATTAATGATGATTTCCCAGCACCATTTGGTCCTAATAAACCAAACATCCCATTTTTAATGTTTAATGAAATACCATTAATAGCGTTGTAACCATTCTTGTATGTAAGGTTAAGGTTTGTAATTTTTAAATGATTCATAACGTTCGTTTTTGATTGATGATAGTTAATTATACCATAGCTTTATTACAGTATGTAGCCTTCTCAAAATCTCTTATGTTCATAGAAATTACAAGAACATCTGGAAAAATTGTTTTTAGTTCTTTTATAATTTGTCTTGATAAATTCGCTTTTTGATTGGTATTTCTTCCTTCCATGATATTGGCAAAAATGTGGATAAAACCTTCATCCTTATTTCCTGTATTGTAATACTGAAAAGGGTTGATTCGTACCTTAATTTCTTCTGGTACAAAAAGTTTAGTTGATTTTGCTGTATCATACACTACTTGCATAATATATTCTGGCGACTTTTGTTTTAAGATTCCCTCAGAACAGTCAATTATAAAATGTGGCATTACTTAATATTTAGTTATTTGTTTTTCTTAAATTGTCTACTGCTTTGAGTAAATCATCTTCTTGTCCAAGCTTATATTGTTTTGAAACCTCAACTCCAAGCAGATAGGTATCAATTGCTTTATCCTTTTGATCTGTCTTTTCATATAACTTTGCCAAATAGGTTAATAACCCAATGTACATAGGATATGCTTCTGAAGCACTTTTGAGTACCGAAATGGCACCTAATTCGTTGCCTTTTTCAACCAAGATTGAAACAAGATTGAAATACTCTTCAGCTGGTCGTCGTGCCAATTCTCCATATTTGTTTTTTAACTGTTGCTCTGATTCTAAAAATGATGAGATACTAAAATCATTAGTCAAGTCTTCATTTATTTTTATATCTGAGAATAAAAACTTTAAGCCATTGTAGTTCAATAACAGTCGAGATGCCATGTGACCTTCATCTCCAACTTCTTCATGTAGCCATTTAAATTGCTTTGGATTGTGTTGCTTTACAACATCAACATACCGCTTTAGCTCCTGTCGCATTCCCCAACCATCTCCTCCACCAATTCCAAAGTAGACTGTTTTATTTAGGGTATCATGAGGTTTAAAAAAGGTTTTTGCTTTTTCCGTCATTTCTTCCTTATTCCACCAAAGTGCTGGTGCTTCAACTATAAACGCATCAAAAAGATCTTTGCTTTCCATAAGTGCATAAACACCAAATAGACCGCCTAATGAATGTCCTTCCAATATTCGATAAGAGTGTGTTCTATAATTAGAATCCATATACGGAACCAATTCATCACTCAAAAACTTAAGAAATTTTGATGCTCCTCCACTTTGTGGTATCCCGGAATTGCCTGTACCACCATGAACATTCTGTCCAGCATTAGATGGTGTTAAATCCCTTGTTCTATCTAAACTTTCAATACCTACTACAATTAAAGGTGGAATTAATCCTGATTCCGTTAAAAGTTCTACAGTTCCAACAGTATGTTTTATATTCTGTAGTCCATCTAATACATAAAGCACAGGGTAATTAGCTTTAGAATTGTTATACCCAATTGGTAATGAAACAATAATTGGTCGTTCTTCTTCTAAAATGATTGATTTGAGAATATGCTGAGTGCCCAAACCCAAAAGTTGACCATCTTCAGTTAAATCAATCTTATTGGCTACCTGTCCATATAACCTACCTTTCAAGAATCCTAAAACCAAAAAGATCGCTACTGTTAAAATAAGTTTCTTCATCGCGTTAACTCTTTTAAACGTTTATAAGAACTAGTTGCGCCTTTTGTTAGCATATAAATTGTAATTCCAATTTCGCCAATGGCTGCAGCTATACCAACAATTAGAGCTGTTTGGTTTTCGTATCCGGGAAAATTAAAGTTTCCTAATGTTTCTATAAGATATCCTGCACCTGAACCTAACAATAGACCTCCAAACAATTTTGGGAAAACGTTGGATTTATATATAAGCACACCAAATAATATACAGTGGACACCAAAAAACCCTCCTGCTATGAGGTATCCATAATGATGAGCTTCCATTAACAAACTACTCATTTCCTGAACCTGCTCGGTACTAAAAGAACCTGTAAAGGCATTAGTATCTAATACTTTCATTGCCATATAGTGATTTAGCAGATTAATGCTTGCTATTGCTGGATGAGCTATCAGTCTAAAACCAGCACTAAGTAATGCCAGACCTTTATGAAAAGGTTTAAAAATTTGATATAATAATATAGAGATAACTACATCAAAAAGAAATGCAATAAGATCTGTAGTTAAGCCAAGTTGAAAGAGGGCCTTGTTTTGCAAAATATTATCTGCAGTTGCAACGGCGTCTCCTGGCACAACTAAAGTGCCTCTAACATAACCTTGACTAAAGCCTGCACAAATAATTACAAGCAAGTAAAACAAACCTGTAATACGTATTAACTTTAAACTGGCAAACGAATGATTGCTTTCCATGACTTTTGAATTTTTTAATAAGACAAATTTCTATAACAGGAAGTACTATTTGTTGACTGTAAATCCCAAACAATTGACAATTGAGGACATTAATCCTCTACACCAGAATTCAATTCTTTCAGTAGAGCTTCAGATTGTTCTACAAGCAATTTTTTTGATATTAAATCTTTTGCAATACCCCTTGCCTTTTCTTTTTCATCTAAAGAGAGGTAAGTCTTAGCCAATAAAAGTTGAAGGTTTTCATTAAAAAAGTAAGGTGAAGTTAACTCAATAAGTTTTGTACCTTTTATCAAACTATCCATATTATCCTTAGACGCTAAAATTTTATAGTATCCGTATACTGCCATTAGTGGCATATCGTAAATACTTGTATCCTTAGCCAATAAGTCTTCGGCTTTTTGAATAGTGATAGTTTCATCTAGAATTTCCTGTATTAGAAGAACACTGTTTTCATCGGTATACAATTCTCTCTCTACAGGTTTTAAGCCCAAAGATTGTACTACTGCTTCTGCAGATTTTGCGGTTGAAAAAGGATTTTGTCCGGTAACAAAATTTTTAGAAACAACCACTTTAGATAGCATAAAGTCTGTCTGAAGAAATTGAGCTCCTCTAGATTTTAATTTAGTCTCTAAACTAAATGGAAACTCTTTAACCCACTTTTTACCAAAAAGTTCTTCTTCTACATTACTAAAACCTGTTAACTCTATACCGTTAATAATGTACTCATCATTATTTTTAACATTAGCAAATACAGCTGGTCCATGACAAACTGAAGCTATTACTGTGTTTTCTCTTTTATAGAGATTTAATATAATATCTTGAAGTGATGGGTCAAAAGGTAAATCAAACATGGCACCTTTTCCTCCTACAATGTAAATAGCATCGTATTCATTTGCATTAATACTAGCCGTAGGTTTTGTGTTATCCAATAGGTCTAATGCTTCTTGATTTTCTAAAAGATTTTGGTTGTAAAGTTTTTCTTTATTGTATTGATCAGGCTCAACTTTTCCGCCTTTGGGACTGGCCACATCTACTAATAAATTATTGTTTTTAAATACTAAATAGGCTTGTGAAAATTCGTCAAATTCATAGCCTGGTCTTTCAGCTCCCTTATCTTTTCCGTAGCTACTAACTACCATCAAGACTTTTTTCTGTTGACTGCTTGTTTGTGCAAATATTAAAACTGGGAATAATAGTGTAATTAATAATACTGTGTTTTTCATGATTGATGTTTTTATGTTTAGATAAAAAACACGAATCAAACAGCTTATTGTTACAGTGAGTGTTTTTAATCTATGGCAAATATCAGAAGTAGTATTCTTGATATTTTGACCTATTGCGCCATAGATTTGACATATAAGGACAGTAGATTACTACAAGGATTTTCTGTAGTCATTGGGAGTTTGGCCAGTCCATTTTTTAAATGCTCTATTGAAAGCACTTTGTTCAGAAAAACCAGTTAAAAACGCTATTTCTCCAATGGACTGTGAAGAATTAGACAACAGACTTATTGCTGTTTCCTTTCGATTCTTTTGAACTAAATCTCTAAAAGTTAAATCCCGATCAGAAAGTCTTCTTCTTAGTGTTCGACCGCTAATTCCTAAGTAATCGCCTATTTGAGTTAAACTTGGAATACCACTAGCCATAGATTCCTTAAGAATTTTATTAATCTCTTCTGTAAGTTCATCTTCTTTTTGAGATAACTCTTTCTTTTCTTCATCCATTCGCTGAGTTAAGAAATCATGGATAAATCGGTCTGCTTTAATTGTAGAAATTTTAAGAGTTTCTGCATCAAACGTTATGGAATTTTCTTCAGCATTTGAATATACAGGACATCTAAAATAGTCTGTAAAATCTTCTAAGACAGAAATGCTATGTTTAAAACAAACCTTAATAGGTTTTACTTGTCTTCCTGTTACTTCCTTAATAACTTCAAGAAGCATTACAAAAGGAGCTTCAATAGTCGTTTTAATGCCTTTTCTATAAATATCACGGTCTAAAGTTAGTGTTATTGATGATGCATTCTCATGTATATCAATAGTTCCATCATTGGTTACTAAAACCATATAACGTTTAACATTTCGTAATACATCTGAAGCTTCTAAGCAGGTTTTCCAAGACAAACCCAATGTACCATAATCATTAGAGTTTAATTGTTTTCCTTGTCGTAACCCAAAATTTGGTGATAAGTTTTCTTCAGCAATTTCATATACTTCTAAAAGCGAAGTCATTGGCACATATGTATTACTTTTATTAAAAGGATAATGACATCCAAGTAATTTTGACGGCAATCCTTCTTTTAATGCTAATTCAATTGCTTTTATATAAATTGATGAAGAAACAAATGGCATAACTATTTTATTAATTTTTTAAAATTAAAAACTAATACAGTCATATCCTAAAATCTGTTTACCGATATAGAAAGTAAAAACATTTATATCATAAGATTTATAATAATAGTAATGCAAATTTGAGACTAAAAAATCTTAAAATATAATTACTTTAAATCCACAATTTATTGAAATCCTTATTTGTGATTTTTTAATTAAACCATATTTTTATTCAGCTTACGAGGTAATAAAAAATAAGCCGTTGGAACTAAAACGAATATAGCAGATGATATATATATACTCAAAAAACTCAAAGGTATAGCCAAAGCAAATAATATAGTGGCGATAATATTCATTTTACGAGTATCTGCAGTACGTTTATCCCCTGATAATTTAATAGCCCTTTCATCTAACAAAAAGTAAAACAATGTTGCTGAACCCAATACCAGAGCGAACAAAATATGACTATGGTTGTTAAAAAACTCTTTATCAATAGTTCTTGTAGCCAAAGGGATTAATGAGGTTGAGAATAACAGTAAAAAGTTAACCCATAGCGTGGTATGGTCTACCATTTTTACGTGCTTAAAGATATTGTGGTGGTTAATCCATAAAATAGCAATAAAAGCATAGCTTATAATGTATATAATGATCTGTACCAAAAACTCATTAATACCTTCTTCGTTGAAATTTGGTAGTTCTATCTCTAATGCCATAATAGTTATGATAATCGCCATAACAGCATCAGTAATTGCTTCAAAACGTTCTTTTTTCATAATTGATTTGTTAGTTAGTTTTCCCTTTCTTTTTAAATACCCCAAAGTTTTCTAAAGGCACGGTTAAGATTAGATAAAATTGATGCCTTGGCAATAGTCCTACATCGTTCTGCAAGACATACCAGAATTGTGGTGATAACCAGTTAAAGACTTTTATTGTTGTTCCTAAAATTATACGGTTTCTTGTAAACTTACTACTATCTAAACTCCAAAACATTGCATCGTGCACAAAAACATCAGCAGGTTTTTTAAATAGTTTGGTATGGTAGACAAGCCCTATTCTATTTCTGTAAAACGAAACAGCATCAGCATTTTTACGTTCCAACCTAAAATACATATTCCTATCGGTCAATGTAAATCGTTTACCTAATTTGAAATTAAAAATGAGACTGGGTAAAAAATGGTGTTGTAAATTGGTGAATACTTCATCCCCATCAGTTTTGGTCATCATATACCCTGGCATAAGCTGAATGTTTTTATGTAGCTTAAAAAAAGGCAATGCTACCAAGGACTGAAAATTATCGGATGGACTATACCCATAATAAAACACAAACTTGTTATTACCTGGAATGTCCATAGACGCCCCAGCAAACAAAAATGTGCCCTTTTCATCTACAGCAACTTGTGCTTTCATATATTGGCTACCGATAATAAGGAAAAAGGCAAAACCTAAAATTTGCCTTATAAAAAGGTTTCTATGTGAATTTAAAATCCTCATAGACTTATTCTTTTTTATCTACAGCTTCAAATACAAAACCTTCTGTTTCGTTACCTTTAATATGTCCAAAAGAAGGACTACAAAAGTGAGTACAGGTTACCAAAGTATCCGAACCACTTAATTCACCTAAAATCTTACGTCTTGTTACCGATGACTCTTTTTGGTCATAATCGATGATAGCAGCCCAATCGGTTTGTGCAACTTGGCAAGGATGATGGCACATATCTCCTGCTATGATAAAAGTTTCATCACCTGCATTGAAATGTACATTAACGTGCCCTTTACTATGACCCGGTGAAGGCTTAAAAGAAATGCCATCTCCTAAATCTGCATCCATTTCTACCAAATTTACCAAGCCTGCTTCTATAACAGGATCTATGGATTCGTGAAATGATACATTTTCTAAAGGCCCTAAAGCGTGATTCTTAAAACCATCGTTTTCCCAATACTCATATTCTTCTCTGGCAAAGTGATATTTGGCGTTAGGGAAAGTTGGCTTCCATTCGCCATCTTCTTTATAGGTGTTCCAGCCTACATGGTCAAAATGCAAGTGCGTACAGATAACATCGGTTACTTTATTTCGGTCGAAACCTGCTTGTTCTATAGCTTCTAAAAATGGAAGGTTCATATTGGTAAAACCATCAAAGCCCAAAACTTCTTTTTCGTTCCCTACACAAGTATCTACTACAAACAGTCGGTCGTTAATTTCAACAAAAAAGGCTTGCGAATCGGCATTCATTAAGTAATCGTCTGTACGGTAAGGTGGTTTTAACCATTCAATTTTTTTCATTTCTTCTGGTGTGGCATCAGGAAGAATGATAGGCATTGCTTCGTTAATGTCGCATTCTACGATTTGAGTGATTTTAGCATTACCTATTTTAGATTTTACGATTTTTAAGTTCATCAGATTAGTTTTAATTATTGAAAAAGCCGAAGCATAGAACTCCGGCTTTATGATTAATACTTTTCTATTTCATATGCGAATCCAAGAAAGCCAATACTTTCTCTGGTGTTCTACCGAAATAGTTATACCCATCTTTGAAACGATGTGTGGTGCCTTCAATCCAGAACAATTCTTTTTCTTTACTTGGAATAGTCGCAAAAGTAGCTTCTGCATCTCCTGGATTTTCTACCCAAGCATCATCTTTTACTTGCCACATTAATAATGGCATTTTGATGTTTTTGGTGTATAATTTTGGATCCATTTCATCACGAGTGAATCCACCTGCTCTGATTAATTCAAAATCCAACAGGTCTAAATAATCATTGACACCTAACAATTTTGAAAAGGCATTATAAATAGAGCGCATAGAAGGTACTAATGGACTACACATACAAGCTACATTTTCAAACAAATCTGGGCGTTTATCAATTGCCACGTATTGAGAACATCCTCCCATACATTGACTGTAAAGCGCCACTTTCATTTTACTTAATCGAGGGTGCGCATCGACATATTTTTTAACACCTACACAATCTCTCCACTCTAATAATCCGATACCACACATACCATCATTTGCAGTACCACTTTGACCGTGATTACGAATATCATAAGCTAAAACGTTGTAACCTGCATCGGTTAAATGTTTCATTTGAATAACAAAGTCTATTTCTACTGCTTCAAAACCGCTCCATGGTTCTCCCATATGCCCTTGAAAACCTGCTCTACTCATAGGTAATGCGTGATTGAAAATAACAAGTTTATCACTTTCACCACCTTTGGCAGGGATATACCAACCATTTAAAGGCACACCATCATCCGCTTGAAAGTAAATATCTTCCCATCCTTTCATACCATAATCATCTGGTGTTTTGTGTAATAAACTTCTCCATTCCCTTTTACAGACTTTTACCATACCCATAATTTTGGCATAGTCTTCCTCTGAAATTTTGTTCATTTGGTCAACAGCATTTTCCATCATTTCTTTTGACATTCTTGCTGTACTCGTCGGTTGATTTTCTATTCCGTCTAAATTTATTTGATGTTCCATTTTTTAATGTTTTTAGTTATTGGATTAAAAAGCCAAAGCATATTGATACTTTGGCTTATGTAATTGATTCTGAATTAAGCTTCAACAAGTTCTGCAACACCTAAATGCTCTTTAAAGAACGGTGCTAACTGTGCAACAGCTTCATCTAAATATTGAGGGATATCATACAGTTTCATATGATTTGCTCCTTCAACAATATATAGTTGCTTATTGTCAGTGCCTGCTCTTTCCATAAGGTCATCACTCATCCATTTAGATTCTGCAATACTACCTGCTACTACAAATAAGGGTTGCGTTAAATAGATTTCAGCCATATTAAATGCATCATAAGTAACCAATTGCGTTAAGCTACGAGCTGTACCATAACCTGGTGACGTTGAGCATTGTGCTCTGTCTGTGTGGTAATACTCCCAAGCCTCTTTTAAATCTGTATAAGGTGTATCATCCTCATTTAATGGTGCCATTGGCATTTGAACAATATCACCACCATTAGCTTCTATAGTTCTGGCTTGAGCTCCAAATTGTAAAGAGCCAATGGCATCTTTCATATCTTGGTCGCCTAACCAACCTTTACTAATCATATGACCAATGTTAACCGCACTTACAGTTCCAACTGCTTTAATACGTTTGTCATTAATGGCTGCATTAACAGTATAACCACCACCAGCACAGATACCCCAAGCACCAATACGCTCGTTATCTACATAAGGTAAGGTTGTTAAATAGTCTACTGCTGAACTTATATCTTCTGTTCTTATATAAGGGTTCTCCAACTGACGAGGTTCTCCACCACTTTCACCTTGGTATGAAGCATCGGTTACAATGGTTACAAAACCGTGTTCTGAAAATTTTCTTCCATAAATACCAGCGGTTTGCTCTTTTACACCTCCTCCTGGGTGCGTTATTACTATTGCTGGGTATGTTTTGTTTTCATCAAAATCATTTGGAAGGTCTAAATAAGCAGACATCATAATGCCGTTATTTGTGTTCTTGTAAGAAATCTTTTGTTGTGACATAATATTGTTTTTTAAGATTATTAATTAATTTCTGATTCAAAATTACTTGATAACTATCGGGTTGAGCAGTAACAATTACTGACCAAAAAGAAACATTTTACTGATATTATTGTTTTTAACTGTTTGTTAACTTTTGCCTCATTCTGAACTGTTTAGGTGTTAATTGTGTTTTCTTTTTAAAGAACTTGGCAAAATAGTTGGGGTAATCAAAACCTAACTCAAATGCTATTTCAGCATTGGTTAAATCACTTTCCAGAAGTAGTTTTTTAGCACTATTAGCAATGTGCTCGTGAATGGTTTCTATAGCAGATTTATGAGTATATGTTTTTAAAACATCACCAAGATAATTTGGTGTCAGATTCATTTTATTGGCAAAATAGTTTACAGATGGTACGCCTTCAATACGACCATTATAATAATCTCGAAGTAACTGTTGAAATTCACTTACAATAGGGTTGTATAGTTTAACCTCTGTTTCAAATTGGCGTTTGTAATACGATTCAACCATATTTAGTATCAAGTTTACAGACGCCAGCAACACATTATTTTCTTTGAGATTTTTTTGGTAGTGTTTAAGTAGAAACTGATAAAGCCTGATAAATTCCTCTTCCTCTTCTTTTGTTAAATAAAGAGCTTCGTGCTCACCATACTCTAAATAGTTTTTGAATAAATAACGGTTTTTATCAATAAGGTCTTTTGATAATTGTAGATAGTAACCTTCAAACTTTTCTGTTAAATCCCATTCGTATAAATTCCCTGGGCTGTTAAAGAAAACCGCAGTTATTGGGTTTGGATGTTTAGGGTCGTAGCTTGGTAAATCTGGGTTTATATAGTTCGTCTTAAACGAAATACGGTAAAAATCTATATATACAGCTTCTGATTTTAAGCGTGTTTTTTCAGGATATGTACCAACATCAATATCATTATTTAGCGGTGCCGCTAAACCAATATAATTGTTAAATGATTTGAAATCGTTAAAGGTGTTCATTGATTAATTGTTGCCTATAGAAGAATAGCATTAAAATCAAAAATTTATACTTGATTTTAATAAAACTCATACCTTTTTCAATTTACAAAATGCCCCCTTTAAAAAAGAATACAAATTACTTCTCAAAAAGAAACAAATTACTGATTTCTGAATTGTCTTGGTGTAAGTCCTGTTTTGTTTTTAAAGAAACGTGAGAAGTAATTAGGATATTCAAAACCGAGTTCCCAAGCTATTTCTTTTATTGGCACACTGGTATTGAGCAACTTAACTTTTGCTTGTTTTACAATGTAGTGATGAATATGATCTATAGCAGATTGCCCTGTGTATTTTTTTAGTATATCACCTAAATAGTTTGCCGAAACATCTATTTGAGAAGCAAAATAGTTTACTGTTGGGATTTCAGTATATTTTTGAGTCGATAGTTGTGAGGCATAATAATTATGTAATGATTCTTGAAATGCAATAACAACAGAATTAAACTTTGAAGTGGATTGGTTTAACTGTTCTAAATACAATTTTTCTATAAAGTTGAACAACACCAAAGCATAAGACAATATTATATCATACCCTTTCGGATTTGCTTTGTGATGACGTAGCATATAGTTATAGATTTGCTCAATTTCATGCTCATCTTGTGAGGTAAGAAATAAAGGTTCATGCTGCCCAAAATCCATTAATTTTTTAAAAATATGCTTGTTCTCGTTAATTATTTTATGCGAGAACTGAACATAATACCCTTTAAACCGCTTTTCTATATCCCAACTATTAACATCTTTTGGACTGCTAAAAAATATAGCACTAACCTGTTTCTCATTTAGGTGGTGCAATGAATGGCTTTTAGGAAAATAAATCTTTTGTTTTAAAGAAATACGGTAGAAATCCAGACATACCTCATCCGACTTTTTTAGATACTTATTACCATAACCGTTAACGTCTATATGGCTATCTAAAGGAGGTTCTGTTCCAAAATAAGCATTAAAAGTTTTAAAATCAGTAAAGGTTTTCATTCCTAGTATTCAAAAGTTGAACATTAAAATACTACTTTTTAATTTATTGCAAATAGTCCCAAAAAATGCGCTATCTATTAAGCCTACTTATAAAAACTAAAAACATTCCAAAACCATAATACCTACACTATCATTAGCATTCAAAACATACAACGCACCATCAACCTCTTGATAAAACCGTACACCCAATACAGCAAGCTTAGTACCAGTAGAAGCCGGTAAACTACTCGGTATTAAAGAAACACTAGTCCCAGCAAAACCCTTATCAAACACCAGAACATCGGCAAGATGCATATCATAATCCAACGTAGTAAAATCCATATCCAAAACACCATAGGTCAATTCTATATGTGTAGCACCAGGTATAAAACGAACCTGTTTAATATCAAATTCAGAAATAGTAAGCCCAAAATTAGTAGCATCAACAGCATAAGCAAAAGGCATAACATTGCGTACATCACAATCTGGTGTGTAAGGATAATTCTTTAATAAATTTAAGCCATTGGCATGGGTAATGCCATTACCAACAAGCCGTTTACCACGTTTATTTACATCATCCAAGTCTTTTAATTGAGTAAATAACCGCATTAACCTACTATGAAAATGCGTAAACCTATAGCCCTTATAAAATGGGCGCAACGCCATCCTAAACGCTTTATTAACTTCAGAACAATGTCCAAACTCACTACTGTTTTCTCTCACACGTTGCATACTAGGTTTATTCTTAATGTCTTTTCCATTAAAACCACCACCTGCGAGCCTTACAACAGGTTTTCCATTCAAATAGTAAAAATTCAAGCCTCCCAAAGTACCCACAAAGGGTAAAATTCCTTTTTGTTT
>JASBSE010000471.1 GCA_030149115.1 Winogradskyella sp.
TAAATTCTCTAATACCTGATCCTGTCCTGTGAAATCGTTAAAGGTTAAGGGTCTTAACTTTTTTTCTAGGTCAAGCTCTTCTGGACTATAATTGTCGTTAGATGGATTTAGGTTTTCGTTCATAGTATTTCCCGTGAAAACGGAAATCTTTATAAGTTACATATTAAAGATTCTGAAGCAAGTTCAGAATGACAAAGAAGTCAAAACAAATATAATGAAAAAGACCTTTGAAGATTTAATCACTCCAAAGGTCTTTTCTTATTTGTTCTGAGATTCCCTATATAGTGGGAATTTTAGTGATGCAATTCTTCTTCACCTTCTTTCATTGGTACATTCTGTGGCACAAAATCTTCATCATGACCAGGCTTACTGTAATCATAAGGCCAACGGTGTACATGAGGTATTTCTCCTGGCCAATTACCATGCATATGTTCAACAGGAGTTGTCCACTCTAAAGTATTTGATCTCCAAGGATTTTTTGGTGCTTTTTTACCATAGAAAATACTACTAATGAAATTATACAAGAATATCAATTGTGCAAGACCTGCGATTAATGCAAATATTGTAATAACAACCTGTGTATCCGCTGTATCATCAAATAAAGGGAAATTAGAGTTTGTATAATAACGTCTTGGTAAACCAGCCATTCCTATAAAATGCATTGGGAAGAACACACCATATGCACAAACTGCTGTTATCCAAAAATGTAAGTATCCTAAATTCTTATTCATCATTCTACCAAACATTTTAGGGAACCAGTGATATACACCTGCAAACACACCATACAATGCAGAAATACCCATCACCAAGTGGAAGTGAGCAACAACAAAATATGTATCATGTACATTTATATCTAATGCACTGTCTCCTAAAATAATACCTGTTAAACCACCAGTAATAAATGTTGATACTAGTCCGATTGAAAATAACATAGCTGGATTCATTTGGAGATTACCCTTCCAAAGAGTGGTTATATAATTAAATGCCTTTACTGCAGAAGGTATAGCAATTAATAATGTTGTAAATGTAAATACTGATCCTAAGAATGGATTCATACCAGATACGAACATATGGTGACCCCAAACTATTGTAGATAAAAATGCAATAGCCAGTATAGAAAGAATCATTGCTCTATATCCAAAAATTGGTTTCCTAGAATTTGTTGCAATTATTTCAGATGTTATACCTAATGCTGGAAGCAATACAATATACACTTCTGGATGTCCTAAGAACCAAAATAAATGTTCATATAATACAGGAGAACCACCTTGATAATGCAAGACCTCACCTTGAATAAATATATCAGACAAGAAGAATGACGTACCAAAACTTCTATCCATTATTAAAAGTAATGCTGCTGACAAAAGAACTGGGAAAGAAATTACACCAATAACAGCAGTGATAAAAAATGCCCAAATTGTTAAAGGCAATCTTGTCATTGACATACCCTTTGTTCTAAGGTTCAATACAGTTACAATATAATTTAACGAACCTAGTAATGATGAAGCAATAAATATTGCCATAGAAACTAGCCATAGAGTCATACCTGTACCGGAACCTGGCTGTGCCATAGGCAATGCACTTAGTGGAGGATAAATTGTCCAACCAGCCGCCGCAGGTCCCATCTCAACAAAAAAGGATAGAATCATTATAACACAAGACAGGAAAAACAACCAATAAGACACCATGTTAAGGAAACCAGACGCCATATCTCTCGCACCAATCTGAAGCGGAATAAGAAGGTTACTGAATGTACCACTCAATCCGGCTGTTAATACAAAGAATACCATTAAAGTTCCATGTATGGTTACCAATGCCAAATAGATATCTGCATCCATTACACCCTCTGGAGCCCACTTACCAAGTAGCGCTTTAAAAACTGCATTTTGTTGTTCTGGCCAAGCAATTTGCATACGTATCATTAAAGACATCAAAATACCGATGATACCCATAACAATTACACCAGTAATTAAATACTGCTTTGCAATCATTTTGTGATCCTGACTAAATATGTACTTAGTCACGAAAGTCTCTTTATGATGATGTACGTCGTGATCGTCGTGATTGTGTGTATCTACTGTTGCTGACATAATCTTTTTTTCTGTTTCTTAGTTTTTTAATTCAATGATTTTGCAAAAGTGGTCTGCTCAGCCATCCAAGCATTATATTCTTCTTCAGTCTCTACAATAATTTTCATTTGCATATTGTAATGAGATTTACCACAAATTTTATTACAAATTAAAAGGTAATCAAACTCATAAGGTTCTAGAGCTTCTTCATTATTTGCAATTAGCTCATCACTCTTTTCAGTTCTGATTTTATTAATGTTAGAAACCTTCTCTTTTATATCCTCCACTTCACGCATTTCAGCAGTTGTAACAGTTGGAGTAAAGCCGAACTGAGTTACCATTCCTGGTACACAATTCATTTGTGCTCTAAAATGAGGCATGTAAGCAGAGTGCAATACATCTTGAGAACGCATTTTAAATAAAACTGGTCTATTAACCGGTAAGTGTAATTCTGTAACAATAACATCATCCTGTGCGTTAATATCACCTTCATCAACACCTAATATATTAGCTCTATCTATATCAATTAATCTCACATTCGCCTTACCAAGAACATTATCTTGACCACCGTATCTAGCTTTCCAGTTAAACTGTTGCGCATAAAGTTCAATAACCAAAGGATCTTCTTGGTCATCAACATTCATAATATCATTCCATGTGAATAATCCATAAATAATTAAACCTGCTAAAACTACAACAGGAATACCAGTCCAAATTGCTTCTAAGGTGTTATTGTCCGCATAAAACAATGCCTTTCTACCTTTTTCACCTCTGTATTTAAATGCAAAGTAGTGTAGTAAAAATTGAGTTATGGTTTGCACAATAAAGATAACAACCATAGAAATAGCCATAAGACTATCTATACCTGGTCCATGTTCTGAAGCTGAGTTAGACATTAAAGGCAAGTCACCTAAATACCAAAAACATAGTATAGTTATAACATAAATGAAGGCTAGGAAACCCATCATCAGGTAACCGTTCAATTTATTGTCTTTATCATCAGCAACTTGAGTATTGCTTGCGCCTACTTGAGCTAAGTCAAAAATCTTTATCAATTGCCAGATGGCAACAGCCACAAAGAGTACAATTATAATCGTTAATAAAGTAGTCATTATCGTATGAGTTCTTTTTAAATATTAATAATGGAAATGTTTACTTTCCTCTGTAAATGGATTTTGTTTTGCTAATAATGGTGCTTTTCCTAAAGCTGTAAACACAATGAATAAGAAAAGACCTCCAAATAATAAGACAGCTCCTATTTCTGGCATACCTATAAACCATCTATCTACTACTGTTGCTGGCATAATCCAATTAAACACATCTAGGTAGTGACCGCAAAGAATTACGATACCTGCCATAATTACAAACCAGTTGATACGCTTGTAATCACTATTCATTAATAATAGTAATGGGAAAATAAAGTTCATTGCTAACATTCCGAAGAATGGAAGTTTGTAATGTTCAATTCTGGTTACAAAGTAAGTTACCTCTTCTGGTATATTAGAGTACCATATTAACATGAATTGTGAGAACCACAAATAAGTCCAGAATATACTGATACCAAACATGAATTTTGCCAAATCATGAATATGACTATCATTTACAAACTCTAACAATCCTTTAGACTTTAAGTAGATTGATATCATTGCAATTACAGTAATACCGCTTACAAACATACTTGCAAAAACATACCAACCAAACAAAGTACTAAACCAGTGAGGATCTACACTCATTACCCAATCCCAAGACATCATAGACTCAGTGTAAATATAGAATACTAAGAATGCAGCAGAGATCCTGAAATTCTTTTTAAAATTTCTGTTATCATTAGCACTGTCTTGAGCTATTGAGAATTTTCTAGAGAAGTATCTATATAAAGACCAGCCACCTAAGAAAATAAGACCTCTAATAAAAAAACCTGTTTTATTTAACCATCCAGATTTACCAGCTACTAGTTTATCATAGTTTTCGTGTCCTACTTCTGTAACACCCTCTTTTAACCATACAAATAAATGACTGTCTGCTACAAAAGCAATTGCTAACACAATTAATCCACCAGGTAAAACATAAGATGTAATACCTTCCATAACTCTAAATAATACTGGAGACCAACCTGCTTGAGCTGCATATTGTATAGCATAAAAAGCAAGAACTCCAAGAGCAATCATAAAGAAAAAGAAAGCACCAACATAAAGTGCTGAATATGGTCTGTTGTGTATTTGGTGCAATGCATGCTCTTCATGAAGTGTTAACCCTCCGTGAGCTTCATCTCCATGATGTTCTTCAACATGAGCGGCAACTTCACCATGTTCTGAATCTGCATGAGTGTCTCCGTGTGCTTCAGTTGCATGAGCATCTCCATGACCATTGTGCTCTTCAGCAAGCTTCTCAGTGATGTTTTCTTCAGTATATCCATGAGAATCAATGAATCCATAACCAACACCTATCAAACCGAGTACCATCATAATAATAGCACCCATTCTTAATCGATTTGAAATTTTATATTCCATTTATATAATCTTTATCTAAATCTTATTTTTCTAAATCTGCCTTTAGTTTTTCAACATAAGCAACTACCTGCCAACGCTCTTCTTCACTTAATTGGTTAGCATAAGAACCCATAGTGTTTTTACCGTAATAAATAACATGGTAGATACTTCCAGTAGTTATTGCTCTTCCTGCATCATCATAGCTAGGTACGCCTAATATTTTTTCGCGTTGTACTAATTTTCCTTTTCCATCACCCTTAACACCATGACAAATACCACAGTAAATTGTATATAAAGGACCTCCTACTTCGTAATCAACTCTTGGTACGTTAGGATCTACTTTAATAGAGTCAGCCATATCTAATGGAATAGGATCTGCTAATGGACTCTTTAAGATTGTCTTTGCAATCTCATAACCTTCGTTAGTATTTTCAATTTCATAAGGCATAAAATTACCTCTAGGAATGGTTCCTTCTGCAGGTAACTGTGCTTCAACTCCGTTTGCAAAAGCATCAGATTCCTGATAAGTTTCATACCCTACTGATTCATACATGTTAGGCATATACTGATAGTTAGGTCTAGAATCTTTTTTACAAGACACAAAACTTACTAATAAACCTAGTACTACGATATATTTCAA
The DNA here is from genome assembly GCA_030149115.1 of Winogradskyella sp. GTDB lineage: Bacteria > Bacteroidota > Bacteroidia > Flavobacteriales > Flavobacteriaceae > Winogradskyella. Next base: position 5,199 of record JASBSE010000471.1, read on the forward strand.
TGATGTCTTCATATTAATGTGCATCTTCGTCTTTATCTACAATATTAATTTCAACAGCTCCTGTTTCTTGTAATAATGAAGTCAATTCACTTTCATTATTATGAATAGCAATTTCCATTAAGAAATGATCATCTGTTGTTCTTGGATCTGGATTTTCAGCCTTTTTGAAAGGCCACATTCTACTTCTTAGATAAAATGTAATTACCATTAAGTGTGCTGCAAAAAATACCGTAAGCTCAAACATAATTGGCACAAATGCAGGCATATTTTGTAAATAACTAAAGCTTGGTTTACCACCTATATCTTGTGGCCAATCTTCAATCATTATAAAGTTCATCATAGTAATTGCAACTGTTAGACCAACACAACCATACATAAAAGCTGTTATTGCAAGTCTCGTTGGTGCTAAGCCCATTGCTTTGTCTAGTCCATGAACTGGAAAAGGAGTATATATTTCCTCGATATGATGTTTTTTCGCCTTTACCTTTTTTACGGCAGACATCAACACATCATCATCTGTATAAATAGCATGAATTACTTTTGAAGCTTCCATATACTATAACTAGTTATTTAATAAATTTTTAGCTTGTCCTGCCCAATCATCACGCTCCGCTCTTCCTGGGAAAGAACCTGTGATTGAATCTAACAAGTCGTACTCTGTTTTTGTCATCTTACTAACCTGCATGAATGTATAGATACCAATACTGTTTAGTACCTCTTCCATCTTAGGACCAACACCATTAATTTTCTTTAAATCATCTGCAGATTCTTTTGAGGCATCAAATGAACCAATTGTTCCTAGCAGACTATTCACTTTATCTGAATTATCAACTGGAGCACTTTCACTTGTACTTGATGTTACAATTTGAACTGGGTTTGAAGTTCTTGCATCTGCACCAGTTCCTACTAAACTATCTCCTCTTTCTCGTATATTTTTGTAACGCTCACCTGAAGACTTCAATATTGTTTTCACCTCTGCTTGCGCAATTACTGGGAATGTTCTAGAATACAATAAGAATAATACAAAGAAGAATCCTATTGTTCCTATAAAAATTCCTATATCAACAAACGTTGGAGAGAACATCGTCCAAGATGATGGTAAGTAATCTCTGTGTAATGATGTAACGATGATAACGAAACGCTCAAACCACATACCTATGTTTACAACAATAGATATAAAGAACGAGAACATAATACTTGTTCTAAGTTTCTTGAACCACATAAACTGTGGAGAGAACACGTTACAAGTCATCATTGCCCAATATGCCCACCAGTAAGGTCCTGTTGCTCTGTTTAAGAATGCATACTGTTCGTACTCTACACCAGAGTACCAAGCAATAAATAACTCAGTAATATAAGCCACACCTACAATTGAACCTGTAATCATGATTACTATGTTCATTAACTCGATGTGTTGTACTGTAATATAATCTTCAAGGTTACATACTTTTCTCATAATAATAAGAAGTGTATTTACCATAGCAAATCCTGAGAAAATCGCACCTGCAACGAAGTAAGGTGGGAAAATCGTAGTATGCCAACCTGGAATTACCGATGTTGCGAAGTCAAACGATACAATAGTATGTACAGAAAGTACTAATGGTGTTGCTAAACCTGCAAGTACCAATGATACCTCCTCAAAACGTTGCCAATCTTTTGCTCTACCAGACCAACCAAAGCTTATTAAAGAATAAATTTTCTTTTGGAAAGGTCTAATAGCTCTGTCTCTAAGCATTGCAAAATCTGGCAATAAACCTGTCCACCAGAATACTAATGAAACCGATAAATATGTTGAAATAGCGAATACGTCCCAAAGTAATGGTGAGTTAAAGTTTACCCACAATGATCCAAATTGGTTAGGAATTGGTAATACCCAGTAAGCTAACCATGGACGACCCATGTGAATGATTGGGAATAAACCTGCCTGAACAACCGAGAAGATTGTCATCGCTTCTGCAGAACGGTTAATTGCCATTCTCCATTTTTGACGGAATAGTAAAAGTACTGCAGAAATTAGTGTTCCTGCGTGACCAATACCTACCCACCAAACAAAGTTAGTAATATCCCAAGCCCAGTTTACGGTCTTATTAAGACCCCAAACTCCAATACCAGTTGCTATGGTATAAATAATACAACCTATTCCCCAAAGGAATGCAACCAAAGAAATGCCGAAAACAATCCACCAAGCTTTGTTTGCTTTGCCTTCAACCGGTCTTGCTACATCTACAGTAACATCGTGATACGATTTTTCTCCGGTAACTAAAGGTCTTCTAATAGGTGCTTCGTAATGAGACGCCATAATTATATAATTGATTCTTTAATTTAAATTTATGCTTCTGTTGTGTTACGTACTTTAGTCTGATA
>JASBSE010000188.1 GCA_030149115.1 Winogradskyella sp.
AATTCAATATATATCTAAATTTAAACGTTAAAAAGAAAAACTTAAATCCTGAAAATTATGAAGAAGATCCTATCATTAGTCGGTGTTTCGGTATTAGGTGGTCTGCTAACCCTAGGTGGTTACAAGCTTTTTATTGAAAAACAACAACCAGAGCAGTTAGCCGTAGAGCAGGTTTCTGACTTACCTGTATACGTACCCACAAACACAACCCTTAACAATACCGCAGCCATAGCACCCAACTTTGTTGAAGCTGCAGAAAAATCTCTAGATGCAGTAGTTCATGTAAAAAACACTGCTATTGTCTCTGCTCCTATAACTATGGGAGATTACTTTTTTGGAAGATCGCAACCTCGTGCGCAAGTAGGCACTGGAAGCGGTGTTATTATTTCTCCAACAGGCTACATTGTTACAAACAATCACGTTATCCAAAATGCTAACGAAATTAGCATTACACTCAATAATAATAAAACCTACATGGCAGAATTGGTTGGTACCGATGAAGCCACAGACATTGCTCTGATAAAAATTGAAGCCAACGAAGACTTGCCATTTTTAGCATTTGGTGATTCTGATAACGCTAAGGTTGGTGAATGGGTTTTAGCTGTTGGTAATCCGTTCAACTTAAATTCTACTGTAACTGCTGGAATAATTAGTGCAAAATCAAGAGACTTAAGCGGTAGAAACACACAGTCTTTTATTCAAACAGATGCTGCAGTAAATCCAGGAAACTCAGGTGGCGCTTTAGTAAATACAGAAGGAAACTTAATTGGTATCAACACAGCTATCTCGTCTAGAGATGGCTCTTACATTGGCTATTCGTTTGCTGTACCAAGTAATATTGCTCGAAAAATTGTAAATGATATTATGGAGTACGGAAATGTACAAAATGGTATTCTTGGTGTTGTTGGTGGCGCATTAAACAGTACAACCGCAGAAGAACTAGGAACTGACATTACAGAAGGTTTCTACGTTAGTGATGTTACTGAAGATACAGGAGCAGAAAAAGCAGGTATTAAATCTGGGGACATCATTAAAAAAATTGACAATGTTGAAATTAATAAGTTCTCTGACTTATCTGGTTATCTTAAAACAAAAAGTCCAAACGACGAAGTTAACGTAACCCTAATAAGAGATGGTAATGAAGAAATTGTGCCCGTTACACTTTTAAAACCTTCTCAAACCATAATAGAGACTATTGGTATGGTAAAAAACGCTTCAAAAACAGACTTAAAGGAATTTGACACTGACTACGGTCTAAAAATATATGAGTTTGATGAGCGCTACAAAGCCTATTGGAACAGAGAAGGTATAAAAGAAGGTAGCATCGTAACACGAATTAATGGTAAAAAATTATACACTGTTGATGATGCACAAAATGCCATTAAAGCCAGAAACATGAATGAACCTCTTCAAATTGAAGTTATAAATAGTCAAGGCGAAAAGGTTGTTTATAATTTTAGATAAAGAACTCAAAAAAACGGTTTAAAAAAACCCTTCAAAGTACAATTCTTTGAAGGGTTTTTATTTTCGGTAAAAAGTGCTACGAAAACGTTTGAAATATGTATTTTTGCGCCAAATTAAAAAACACTAAACCAATAAAAAATGGGTTTTAACGACACTTACGAAAAAG
>JASBSE010000191.1 GCA_030149115.1 Winogradskyella sp.
TCTTTTCTGGTATATTCATTTCCGCCAGGAACTGCGATACCAACTACCAATTCAGCTGAATTGAATACGTTGAAATCTTTATGTTTGGCAACGTCATTTAATTCACCAAATTCCATCCCAAATCTAATGTCTGGTTTGTCATTTCCGTACAAACGCATCGCGTCATCGTACAGCATTCTTGGGAACTTGTCGACTTCAACACCGTTTACTTCTTTTAATAAGTGACGTGTTAAGCCTTCAAACGTATTTAAAATATCTTCTTGCTCAACAAATGCCATTTCACAGTCTATTTGTGTAAACTCTGGCTGACGATCGGCACGAAGATCTTCATCTCTAAAACATTTTACAATCTGAAAATATTTATCCATGCCACCAACCATAAGCAATTGCTTAAAAGTTTGAGGTGACTGCGGCAACGCGTAAAATTGGCCTTCGTTCATACGAGAAGGCACCACAAAATCACGAGCACCTTCAGGTGTAGACTTTATTAAATATGGAGTTTCAACTTCAATAAAACCGTCATTAGAAAGATAATTTCTAACAGCTTGAGCAACTTTATGTCTGAAGATTAAACTATTCTTCACAGGATTACGACGAATATCTAAGTAACGATATTTCATTCGTAGGTCATCACCACCATCGGTTTTGTCTTCAATAGTAAAAGGTGGTACTAAAGAGGTGTTTAAAACATTTAATTCAGAAACTAAAACTTCAATATCACCAGTTGGAATATTTGGGTTTTTAGAAGCACGCTCTACAACAGTTCCTTTCACTTGTACTACAAACTCTCTACCTAATTTTTGAGCTCTATCCAAGATGTCCTTTGGAGTACGCTCCTCATCAAAATAGAGTTGTGTAATACCATATCGATCTCTTAAATCGACATACACCATAAATCCTTTATCTCTAACTCCTTGAACCCATCCTGAAAGGGTAACTTTTGCATTGCTATCTGTGGCTCTTAATTCACCACAATTATGACTTCTGTACATATCTAAATTTTATAATCTTCACCTTTGCGAAATGCTAGGGTGAATGCGGATGCAAATTTAATGAAGTTAAATGATTAACAAATAAAAAAGCCCCAACAATTGTTGAGACTTTTTCTGCTATTAATCAAACCTTCTTAGTAAGATAAAGGTTGTTTTTTCTGAATAGAAAAACTTTTAATGTTGACCTTCTATTCTTTTATCCATATTGAATGGCTCTTGTAAATCTGTTTCAGTTTCTGTACTCGCTACTCGGTCTTTATGCATCCACATTTTTAATCTAACACTTAGATAGAATAAGATTGGTACTACAATGAGTGTTAGGAATGTAGCGATTAAGAGACCATAAATTACTGTCCAAGCCAAAGGTCCCCAGAATACTACATTATCACCTCCCATATAAATATTAGCATCAAAATCTGAAGCTAGCGTAAAGAAGTTAATGTTGAGTCCTATTGCCAGTGGAATTAAACCTAATATAGTTGTAATTGCTGTTAACAATACTGGTCTAAGACGTGCTTTACCAGCTTTAACTATACTTTCGTACAGGTGTTCTTTAGTTAGATATTGGTCTTCATCTAGATCGAGTTGGTTTTTCTTT
>JASBSE010000481.1 GCA_030149115.1 Winogradskyella sp.
TCATAGCCGAGACCGTTGTGCGTCATTTAAGAAAAATCGCACTAAAATCGAACAATTAGGAAAAAACAATGAAAAAAACACAAGAAATAGCTGAATGGATTGAAAGCAATTCGACTGAAATTATTGAAAATATTGACCAAGAAAGTGTTGATGTTTATAATTTCCTGAAAACCGAATTTAAGAAATCAAATGTTAATGAAAATTACTTATTTCAATTTATTTTTAGAAGTTTTTACCGAATTGACAACGCTGGACTTACACCTGAATTTAAAAAAGAGTATTTTAAGATATTAGAACAAAATCGCAACGAGAAACAATTTGACTTTGAAAAAGTATTACGCAAACTTTACTCGTTTCCGAACAGAAAAGGACAAAACACATTGCAGTTTTCGTTTGCGACAAAGATGTTTAATACAATAAATGACTCGATGTCAATTTATGACAGCGAAGTTGCGAGAATGTTCTCTCTATCAAGACCATTTCAGTCGGAATTTGAAATTAAATTGGACAAGTATTTAGACCAACTTGACATAATTCAAACTGGTTATCAACAAATCATTGAGCAAAATCTTTTACCAGAAACAATTGGACTTTTTGACCAAACATTTAAAGACAATAAGTTGTCCGAAATGAAAAAATTGGATTTTATATTTTGGTCTGCTGGAAAAATAAAAACGAGATTAACGAAAAAAGGAGATGACGGATTTCACACGATTGAGGAATTGGACGAAATTGACCGAAAAATAAAAACGAACGCACAACACCGGCTATAGTTCATTGCTTCTGACTTTCCTCTCGGAAAGTCCTCGCAAATTTGCTATCTTTCGGTTACGGCGGAAAATCCTCGCGGATTTTCACGCAACGAAACCATAGCCAAAACCGTTGTACCACATATGAGAAAACGCAATCTGACATACATAATTGGAGTTTTTATTCTACTTCTGACATTTGACTTAAATGCTCAAACGTCTGAAATGGAGACTAACGAAAACCGAATTGACAGAGATTTTGTTTCAGATTCTGAATTTAAGGCAAAGATTGGTGGAGAAAGCAAAACCGAAAATGAAATCAATTTGATTTTAGAAAAAAATAACGATAGCTTGTATTCTATTTATGTTTTTAACAAAACAACTGACTCTTTAAAAATTTCAAGTCAAGACTGGCACTTATTTTTAATCCAAGAAGCGAAAAACCAAAGTGGAGAATGGAAACCAATTGAATATTGGAAATACTCTTGGTGTGGAAATAGCTACCTATCTGACAAACTCGAACCAAACGGAATTTTGAAAACGGAATCCAAAGTTTATAATGGGAATTTTGAAACTCAAATAAGATTTAAACTTCTAAATGACGATAAAGTATATTATTCAAATACTATGTCTGGATTTGTGAATTTATCTCAATTTGATATTCCAAATGATATAACTGAATATCGAACTTATAAACGAATAGAAACTCGTGGAAGTTCGGAACTTTTGAAAAAGATAATATTTCTCGAACCAAACGGAATGAAGGAATTTATGGAAAAAGAAGAAGCCTATCTGGAAAAAATGGCTGAATTAAGGAAGAAAAATAAGAACTAAAAAAATACGTGGTACAACAACGTGTATAATTAATTGCTTTGGCAAGTGCTTATTTGGAAAATTCCTTCGGAATTTTCTCGCGTTCGTTTTTGTTTACTAAATTAGTTGCTTAAACACGCAACTAACCATACACAAAACCGTTAGCTTTAATGCTGGAGCAAGTTTGCGGTTTGAAAAAAGCCTGGTTTATTTTTCGATTTTTTTTTAGAACTTTAAGTAAGATAAATCAGAAAAACAGTGTGTCGAATTTCAAAGATTTACGGAATTATCACTCAAATGTGGAATGAAATACAACTGCGGAATTGCTCACTCAAACTCTAAATTGAATTGCGTCTGACTTTTTAGCTCGTTTGCGGAATCGAAAACTGAATTGGAAACTGAATTGGAAACTCGGAATCTTACGCAATCGGAATTTAGCGAGTTGCGGAATTGCTTACTCTAATCTGAATTTAAATATTGCGGAATTTGAGCAAGTTTACGGAATCGAAAACTGCGGAATTTACTCTAACTTTGAAAACAAAAATCAGCACAAAAACATAAATCGGAATGAATTATTAAGCAGATAAAAAAGCACTAAAAGCTAACAACGTGTATAATTAATTGCTTTTTTTAGATTACGTGCGAAAATTCCGCTGGAATTTTCTCGGGTTCGGTCAATTTTTGCTAAATTAGTTGCCAAACCGCGCAACTAACCATACACAAAACCGTTGTGTGTCATTTAAAACCGATAAAGGAAGATGAATAACGAAAGATATAATTTCGGAAAAACATATAAAGGAAAAACAACACCAAACGGCATTCCTTACATGAAAATCAATATCATTGGAGTTAATTTACCTAAAGACCATATTTACTACAATGGAATCGAGGCTATATTAGACACTGGAGCTGTAAAAACACATATAACACCACAATTTGCGAAAGAATTAAATTTAAAAGCAACGGATATAGATTATGGATTGTACCCATTAAAAGAAGGTATTTCCGAAACAAGTGTTTTTAATATAGATTTTATTATCAAAGGAATAGATGTATATTTTAGCGAGGAATTTAAAGAGATGCCTTACGGATTTCAATTTCCATTAGTTTTCGGAACTGAATTTATGATGAAATGCAAAAAACTATCTATTGATTTTCAGAAAGAGGAATACGTTTTAGAATTGTAGAATTATATTCCAAAACACAAATAGGCAAAGTCCATTCTATTTTTTGTGTTTCAGAAAGTTTATTTGTCTTGGATGAATTATTATCTTTAACCGACATAAAAACGCCACACAACACCGTGTATAATCAATAAGGGCTTTGTTGCTTAATTTAAAGTTAATGTTTATATCAATCTATGTTCATATACGAAAAGCTATACACTCTTGCCCTTACTAATCATACACAAACACGTTGTAGCCAATGTGAAAAACAGAACGTGAATTGAGAATTGATTTTGAAAATGACTTAAAAACAGAACTTAAAAAGGTATCGAGTGAAATGGGTATTAAAATATCATTTAAGAATGATTTACACCAAATTCTACTTGATTACCTAACAATTAGATTAAAGATTATTGACATTAAAGTTCGAGAAATAAAATTCAATCCTAACTTTTTTATTCAACTTTTTAATCATCCTAAAGAAAAGGAAATTCAAAAAATTTGTCAGTTAGCAAGTATCGGAGGAAATTTAAATATTTTCCAAAGTAAAAGACTATTACAATCAAGATTTCACGACCATTTGAGTAGCGAATGGAATATTTATCACTTTCATTTATCACTTAAAATTGAAAAATCAGGTTTTGTTAAACAAGGGAATCAATTATTGTTTGCTTACATAGATGAAAATCAAGTGATTTTTCTCGGAACAGACACACATAAAGACGGAATATTTGGAGACACAAAATGGATTGAAATTTTACACGACCATTTTCCAAAAGCTATCGAAAAATATAAGAATGATTCAATCCTTGATATTCATCCAAAACTAAATGCAAAAGAAAGACAAATGCTATGGAATAAAGGAATATCTATGGGATTTACAAAAATAAGAGATACTATTTATAGCAATCCAGGTATTGGAAGAATGACAAGCGGACATAGTATGGACGTTTCAAGAACGACAATGGAAATAATGAGGTGGATAAGAAAATTGAAACTACAATTGGAAGAATCATCAAAAGAAATATGTGAATTACTAAATATTCCAGAGAATAAATCTGAATTTGGGATTCGTATTTTAGAAAAAATGGAACTCTATGAAAAAACGAGCGGAATTAAAATTTTAGAGTTTCCCCAAATATTAGTGGAAAAAGAAAATATTAAATGAAAAAACACTGGCTACAACAATGTATAACCGCAATTACGGCGGATTCGACTACGTCCGAATCCACTCGGAATTGCTAACGTCAGTGCTTAACCAAAAAACATTATCTTTAATCCCGTAACTGACGGTTATACGAGACCGTTACCTGCAAGCTAAAAAAAATATGATAAAGGAATTAATAAAAAATCTGACATACGACGAAATTAGTCTTAATCAAGCATTGACAAGAGCTAAACTAATCGCTTATGAAATAAATAATGAGGATTTTAAAAACTGGATAAGCAAAGAACTCAACGGATATGATAAAGACGACAAGCTTCCAGACTACCGAATAATTCCTTGTGATATTTTTGCTGTTTTAGAAGCCTACGGCAATCGCAAAACCACACCATTAGATTTGACCGAAATAGATAAAGATTTAAATGGCCAACTTTACAATATGAAAGCCCAACAAAGTATTTCGACGTTAGAAGATGGACTTAAAGATACTGATGAGCCTTATGGTTATGAGGACTTGCCTATCCAAGTAGTGCAATTAGTTAGAGAGATGTGCAATAACAAATTTATCGTTGCGGTAAAAAGAAGAATTCAACTCAGTCAAGCTTCTCATATTATAAACCTGACTAAACAAAAGCTTTTGGACACTTTACTTGAATTAAATTCAGCATTTCCAGACTTACAAGACAATTACAATAAGACCAAAGAGAATGACGAGAAAGCTTCCACCATAATTAATAATCATATATATGGTGACAACGCAAATTCCAATATTGGACTTGGTGAAAATTTGACTCAAAGTATTAGCAGTAATTACTCAAAAAAAGTTGAGCAAATTTTATCTGACCTTCAAAAAATTGGAGTACCAAAAGAGGATATTGCGGAAGTTAAAGAAATTGTAGAAAAAGAAACGGACAAAATAAATTTAGGAAAAAAATTAATGAGCTGGGTTGGAAAGATGTCTAGTAAAGCTATTGAGAAAGGAATTGAATTACAAGTTCCTGTTTTGATGGAAAAAATACAGGAATTAATGTAAAAAAGCCAGCAGGTAACAACGTGTATAATTCATTGCTTCTGATTTTCCTTTCGGAAAATCCTCGCGCTGAATTATCGTCGTTTATTATTTACTAACTTAGTTCCAAACCCACGCAACAAATCATACACACACCGTTACCAGCAAGCAAAAAACAAAGATTAAAACCGAAAGAAATGATAGAAAATAACATAGAATTTATTAAACAAGTAATTGAAAAAAATATTCCAATTCATAATTTTTTAGGACTAAAATTGTTAGTCATAGAAAAAGGATTTGTAAGAGTAAGTGTCCCTTTTAGAGATGAAGTTGTTGGAGACATTAGAAAAAATAGATGGCACGGAGGAATTATTGCAACAATAATGGATTCAGTTGGTGGAATTGCTGGCGGAACTCATTTCAAATCTTTTGACGATAAATTAGCAACAATTGATTTAAGAATAGATTATCTAAAAGGAGCAGAAGCATCATCTATAATTGTAGAAGGTAAAATTGTTAGATTGGGAAATAGAATACTTGTTACGAAAATGAAAGCCTTCCAAAATGATGAATTAATCGCTGAAGGAAAAGGTGTCTATAATTTTATACGTATTGATAATTCAACTAAGAAGTAATAAGTAACTCGAAATTAGATAGAAATTAGGATAATAGGATTTATTCGAGTGCCAAAATAAATGACTGAATTAAAAGTTAAAAAAATTATGGGTATAATAAAGCCAGCAGGTAACACGGTATAAAAATAATAAGGGTTAAGTGCCAAACCCAAAGTCGGTGCATATTAACAAAGTCCGCCAAATTTACAATTTGACGGTTTAAAGAAAATTAAAGAAAAAATTGTAAATTTGGCTAAGTGCTAAACTTGAAAGTAAGTGCGTTTTAATCCCTTACTATTCTTATACTAGCCGTTGTGGTTAATGTAAAAAAACCGAGAAACTAAATGAATAAAACAATATTTGAGATTACTAAAATGGACTGTCCTTCAGAGGAAAATCTAATCCGAATGAAATTGGACGGAATTTCAAGTATTGCGAATTTGGACTTTGACATTCCGAACCGAAAACTGACCGTTTTTCACAGCGGAGAAACTGACCAAATTGAAAAGTCAGTTATCGAACTGAATTTAGGCGGAAAGAAAATCTCGACTGTACAAACTGACCAAACGGAATTTAATGAAAATGCAAATCAAAAAAAATTACTTTGGACTGTCCTCGGAATAAATTTCGCATTTTTCCTAATCGAAATGACAACAGGAATAATCTCAAAATCAATGGGATTGGTTGCCGACAGTTTAGATATGCTTGCGGACAGTTTCGTTTACGGAATTAGCTTGTTTGCGGTTGGAGGAACAGTAATAAAGAAAAAACGGATTGCCAAACTTGCTGGATATTTTCAAATAACACTTGCAATTATCGGATTTGTAGAAGTTTTAAGGAGATTTTTCGGAGACGAGAAATTACCAAACTTTTCGACAATGATTATCGTTTCAATTTTCGCACTTATTGCAAACGGAATTTGTCTTTACATTTTACAAAAGTCAAAAAGTAAGGAAGAGGCACATATGAAAGCAAGTATGATTTTCACTTCAAACGATGTGATTATAAATTTAGGAGTAATAACTGCTGGACTTTTGGTAAACTGGTTGAGTTCAAGCAAACCTGATTTGATTATCGGAACAATAGTTTTTGTTTTGGTAATTCAAGGTGCTTTTAGAATTTTAAAATTGAGTAAATAAATAAAAAAACACTAACCACAACAATGGCTATAAGTAATTGCTTGTTCTCGCCTACTTCTGAAAATCCTCGCGGATTTTCAGTTTGGTGCGTACTTGCAAAGTTAATCGCTAAACCACGCAACTACTCATAGCCGAGACCGTTGTGCGTAAGCTGACAAAACCGCCAACCAAAGAATCTTACAGAAAAGTAAATGGAAAATTTAAATAAATACGTTGCAGTTTATAAAGAACAACTTGAAAAAGGCGACATATTAATTGCTTACAATGAGCTCGTGAAATTCGTTATGAAATTAAGAACGGAATTCATTAAAACTCTATCTGACCAATATTCATTTGCTGGAATTCTACACGGATATTTGGACTTTACGTATTTCTACTACTCGAACGATTTTTTAAAAAGCAAAAAGCTAAAATTCGGACTTGTTCTGAATCACGTGGAAATGAGATTCGAGATTTGGCTACTTGGAAATACCATTCCGACTCAAAAAAAATATTGGGAACTACTGAAAAACACAAAATGGAATAAAGACAAAACAGAAATGCCAAAATATTCCATTCTTGAAACAACCTTGGTTGAAAATCCCGATTTTAATAATCTGGACAAACTCACTGAACAAATAGAAACCAAAATGATTAAGGCTTCGGACGAAATATTGGACTATCTAAAAACATTGGATTGACTGAAGTGAAAACAAAAAGCCTACGCACAACAATGTATAACCGCAATTACGGCGGATTCGACTACGTTCGAATCCACTCGGTATTGCTAACGCCAGTTCTTAACCGAAAATCACTATCTTTAATCCCGTAACTGACGGTTATACGAGACCGTTACCCAACATTTGAAAAAAATGCGAACTGAAATTAAATATTTAGAACTTAAAAGCGGATTTTCTGGAAATGGTCCAGCTTGGATTGGACTTGTTTCCTTCTCGAAAAGCGGAAAAACAATTTACTTTGACGGAAAA
>JASBSE010000194.1 GCA_030149115.1 Winogradskyella sp.
AAATAAAATTGTATTATTGCAATAGAATGTGGCAATATACTGAGTTGCATCATTCTATCTTCCAAATTAATTTCACTTTTTTTCTTTTTATTTCATTTAGAAAATATTGAATTAATAATATCAAATTGTAATACATTATATCACATACGAATGTTTGAAATTTCACAGTTAAAAGCTAAAAAGCTTCCTGAGTTACAGGATATAGCTAAACAACTAAATGTACCTAAGTATCGCTCACTGAAAAAGTTAGACTTGGTATATCAAATCTTGGATTATCAAGCTGCAAACCCAGAAGCAGTAAAAGCAAAGGTTGAAACAGATTCTAGCCAAAAACCAGAACAAAAGCAAAATAAGCCTCAACAAAAAAGAGCTAGAGTACAAAGAAAACCGAAGGAGAATAACGATCAAAAATCTTTGGAGTTTTCAGATAAAAAAGAGGACGCTAAGCCAAAAGAACAAAAATCGAATAAGTCTAATAACGATAAGCAAACTCAGCAACGTCAAGACAATAAGTCTAACGATCGTAAGGAAGACAATAGACGTTCTAACAACAACAATCAGAAAAACGATAATAGACAAAACCGAAATAACAATAATAACAATCAGAAAAATAATGGCAACAAGGATAACAGAAACCGTTATCGTGAGCCAGATTTTGAGTTTGATGCTATTATTGAAAGTGAAGGAGTCTTAGATATAATGCAAGATGGTTATGGATTCCTAAGATCATCTGACTATAACTACTTAACCTCGCCTGATGATATTTATGTATCACAATCTCAAATTAGATTATTCGGACTTAAAAAAGGGGACACTGTTCTTGGTCATGTAAGACCTCCTAAAGAAGGTGAAAAATATTTTCCGCTTATTAAGGTAAGTAAAATCAATGGACAGGATCCTAATGTAGTAAGAGATCGTGTTGCTTTTGAACACTTAACTCCTCTTTTCCCTAAAGAGAAATTTAATATTGCAGAAAAACAAAGCACTATTTCTACGAGAATAATGGATTTGTTCTCTCCGATAGGAAAAGGGCAACGTGGTATGATTGTATCACAACCAAAAACGGGTAAAACCATGTTACTTAAGGATGTGGC
>JASBSE010000003.1 GCA_030149115.1 Winogradskyella sp.
GACTTGGATATTACGATTGCAGATTTAGATAATACTATTTTGGATGCAAAGCAACGATTTGATTCCACCATTGTGGTTTTAAAATATATCGACGCTCAAATTCCATTTGAAGACAAAATGATGCCTGCATACAACTATATGAATGGCCCAAGGTGGCTTTATCCAAGAACCATAGCTTATGAGAATTTGAAATCTATTGGGATAAACAAGATTAACAACGATAGTATAAAAGTAAAGCTTACCGAGGTTTTTGGCCAAAAACTAAATAGGATAAAAGATATTGAAAATAGAATGTTAGAATTGTTGTGGGTCCTTAATCAGGAACTTAAAAATGTTTCGGTCTATACAGAGATTAACAAGTATGGTGAAACAGAGTCAATCCCAGAACATTTTGAAAGTTTTAAAAACAACAAAAGTCTGGTAAACTCCATTATTTGGTTTAATAACCGAAGGAATTTGGCATTAATTATTTATAAAAATTATCGAGAATCGGTTATAGAACTCAAGAGGATTATTGAAGAAGAGTTAAACAACTAAATGCATCATAAACCCCTTTAATATGATTAAATATTTCCGAAATATCCGTCAATCACTTCTCATGGAAAACAAAACTTCCAAATATTTTAAATATGCTATTGGTGAAATTGTACTTGTTGTTATTGGTATTCTCATAGCGCTTCAAATTAATAACTGGAATGAGAATAGGAAATCCCAGGAAAAAATCGATAACTATTTTGAAAAAATGCTTGTGGAGATGAACCAAAAGAAAGATTGGCTCAAAAATTATCAAAAAGGTAATCGAAAGTTCAATCAAGACGTTGAGCGCATCGCACATATAACTGCTAATAAAAATCAGGATTCCATACCTGTTTTAAAAAGTTTATTGGGAAGCCTTACAGTTGCAGGAGATCCAAATATTTCTTTTCCTGTACTGGATGAGTTTTATAATCAGGACCTACAAGTAGCCATAAAGAACGATTCCTTAAAAATATACCTTGAGCGATTGCTGGATTTGAGATTGTTTAGAGGTCAATATTCTGACTTTGCCGTAGATCAATATGTAACCAATATTGAACCTTTTTACATCAAGCATATAAACTATAGCCAAACTGCTACCAATAATTACCATGAGGAATTTGTTGATAAAGGTCCAAATATAGACTACAAGGACCTTATTGATAGCATGGAGTTTTGGAATATTATCGCCTTAAAAATCGACACCAATAGCCATACTGCAGGAATTTTAGAAAATTTGATAGATACCATTGATCAAATTATTGAATTGCTGGAAAAAGAAGTAAAAACCCAAACGTGATCCATGATAAAATTCTTTAGAAACATTCGTAAAAAACTTCTAAATGAAGGAAGAACTAGCAAATACTTCAAATATGCCATCGGTGAAATTATACTTGTGGTTATTGGTATTCTCATAGCGCTTCAAATCAATAATTGGAACGAACATAGAAAAGAGCTTCAAAAAGAATTGGTTATTGTGAAAGAACTATATAATGAATTACAGCAAAACTTAAAAGTAACCACAAAACACCAACAGATTATTGAAAAAATAAACCAAGAAGTACTTTTCCTCCTTAACATAAGTAATGATTCGTTAAAGTCATTAACCAACAAAGAGCTAAACGAGCATATTTTTAAATCATCAAAAATTACCGGTTTTAGACCAATTAACCAAAAATTAAAAAGGGTATTAGGTATAGAAAGTTTTGGGTTTAGCAACTCCAAAACGCTTTTAAATGAACTCCAGAACTACAATAACTCTATTGATAATATTACTGCAATGAATTTATCAGCAGTTGATGTATTTAGAAATAAATTAGTTCCATTTTTAAGTAAAAACGTGAGCATAAAAAATTTGATGCATGAAATGTACCCAAACAAAATTACCAAAAGTGATAATTATGTTGATGTTAGACCTATTGTTAAATCTATGGCATTCGAAAATCTCTATGCTGATTTTTTTGCTAGCTATACTTCCTACATCTGGACTTTAGAGCAGAATATTGAATTAATAAACTCCCTAATAAAACATATAGGAAAAACCTACCCATCAGTTCTTTTAACTACAGAAACTCGTTCATGATAAAATTCTTTAGAAACATCCGAAAATCACTTCTTAGTGAAGGTAAAACAAGCAAGTATTTTAAATATGCTATTGGTGAAATTATACTCGTTGTTATTGGTATTCTCATAGCGCTTCAAATTAATAACTGGAACGAAAAGCGCAAACAAACCGAAATAGGATATCAATATTTAACCGAAATGCGCTATGAGTTACAGGATGATGTTGCCTTGCTCAACCGCTATATAAACGTATTGAAAAAAAATATTGAAAACCATAAGGCTGCTTTAAAAACTAAAAACATAAATACCTTACCATTAGATAGTCTTTATATGCTTGTAACACCCGAAAATTTAGATTTTAAGGTAAGTGAATTGACTTATAATAAAATGACCAATTTGGGTATTACCAAATTATCCAATAACGACCAGTTGAATACAATGATTAACAATTACTACAACCAACGAGTAGTTGCCCAAAAACTATCACTTGCTTACTTGTTTGAAGAGTTAAAAAAATATACTGACTATTTCAAGTATCAACAAGACTATTTTGATAGGTATCCTGTTGAAAAATATCCGTCTCTTGTAAATGAAACTAAAGAAGAGCACGATAGCTTAAACAGGCTAGGGCTTATAAAATTTGCAACTTCACCTAAAGGAAGAAAGCTTATCATTAATGATTTAGGCAGTAAACAGTATGCATTAACTGGTTTGGAATATTTTCAAGGTGCCTCAGTAGCCTTATTAAATGCTGTTTACAATGAGCTAAAACAGCAAGACCCTACTATAGACCCATTACCAGAATTACCCCAAGAATTTAATTTTAAAGCTATTGAGCTGCCCGAAGATGTTCTAAAACAATATGTTGGAAGATATGAGTCAACTAAAGAAAACTATGTGTTAATAGAATTTGAAAAGGGAAAACTCATTTTAAGTTATTATAATGAAGATGGTGGCAACATGCCCAGTAATGAAATTGTACCTTATGAAACAGATAGATTTTACATTGAAAAATATTTTCAAAAAGTATATTTTAATCGAGATAATGGCAACATAAAAAGTCTTGCTTTT
Source organism: Winogradskyella sp. (assembly GCA_030149115.1). Classification (GTDB taxonomy): domain Bacteria; phylum Bacteroidota; class Bacteroidia; order Flavobacteriales; family Flavobacteriaceae; genus Winogradskyella. Next base: position 3,151 of record JASBSE010000003.1, read on the forward strand.
AATCAAAATGGAGAAAGGGTGTATAAGAAAATTAACTAATGCTATGATAAAATTCTTTAGAAACATCCGTAAAAAACTTTTAAATGAGGGTAAAACCTCAAAATACTTCAAATATGCTATTGGTGAAATAGTACTTGTAGTGATTGGTATTTTAATAGCGCTTCAAATCAATAATTGGAATGAACACAGAAAAGAGCAGATTAGGGAAAAAAAGCTGTTATACTCCCTTAAAGAAGATTTTCAAGCCACAAAATCCAATCTTTTGGAATCTTTGGATTATTATCCCGAATTAATGGAAAGACTAGAAAAACAGCTGTCTTATTTGGGGTACAACAAAGCTCAAATTACTGACACCATAAAAACTCAATTAACCAGTACTTTTTTCCCTAACACAAAAATTTTTGATGGAAGTTTAAATGTTGTTCTGAGTTCAGAAAACCTACAATTGATTTCCAGCGATAGTCTTAAAAAACACCTTACTGCATACCCGTCTTACCTATCAAGTTTTAAAGAACAAGAAACCGAGGCTAAAAAACTAGTATTAAATGAACATAGACCTATTTTGGAGCATTATTTTTCATTGACCGATTGGTATGCTGACGATGAAAGATATCCAGACTTGCACTCTAGAACAGTACCTTCTGATCTTGTAGGGCTTGTGAATGACCGTTCTTTTCAAAATGTACTGGTAAAAGAAATTTACCACATTGCAATCACATTCAATGAAGCAGAAACACTGCTGAACCGGACGGATCAAATTCTAGAGGAGATAGAAAAGGAGTATAAAAAAAATTAATTAATGCTATGATCAAATTCTTCAGAAATATCCGCAAAAAACTTCTTACCGAAGGCAAAACTAATAACTACCTAAAGTATGCCATTGGAGAAATTATTCTGGTAGTGATTGGGATATTAATTGCGTTACAAATTAATAATTGGAATCAAAACCGAATAGAAAATAATAGAGCTCGTACGCTATTAAAAAATATGGTACAAGATTTGGCTACCGATACACTTGTGCTAAATCGAAACATTGCGAATTATGAGTTTCAGAGCAATAATTGTATAAAACTTTTAAATGATTCTCTTTTTGTTAATACAAAGGCAGACTCTTTATATTATATGCTTCCTTTAAATCAAGCAGGACTACTTTTAACCACTCAGGCTTTTGAT
>JASBSE010000198.1 GCA_030149115.1 Winogradskyella sp.
TAAGCAAAACGCATATCATTTTTTAGGGAATCTATCTTTAAAAATGCATTGGCCCTAGGATTGTTAGATTCCACTTTACAGAATACTTGGTTGCCGAATGAAAAAGGCAACTTTAAAGTATCCGTGTTTTTTGCGATAAAGAGTAATTCCTCGCTATCACTGCAATGGCCGTTAAAATGATTTATGCCTTGTTGGGTTTCTGTACACTTGTCTACGTGAATGCGATAAATACGATTTTCGGTACTGAGCATATCGCCTTTAAACTCAAAAAAACCAGTTTCGTCTGCTGTAGTTTTTGCTATGATTTGTTCTGAGTAAACACCAGACATCTTGCGATAATCCTCAACTATGGAAAGGTACACGGTATTTTGCCATTCGTCAGGATTGGTGTAACCTGAAAAGGAATATTGCGCCTTGCAACAAAGCGACAATAATAAAAAGCAAATCAACAATTTAAAGCGCATAAAACGAAACTACACAATTTTGTGAAACAATAAAATAGTACTGTATTAAATATGTAACAACTTTGGTGAAATTACGTCCTACAGATACATCAAATCAAAAATCGAAACTTATGAGTGTCTGGCGTGTTATACTAGCTATTATTTTTCCACCATTATCTGTGGTAGATAAGGGTTGTGGCTCCTTTCTTATTACTTTTTTATTGTTTATATGTGGTTGGGTTCCTGGCGTTATTGCTGCTTTGGTCATTCTCAATAATCCTGAGCGATAATTCCGTATCTTTGCATTTCAGTAAATCAATATATTTATTATGAAAAAACTTTTCATTTTATTCGCTTTTGCCTGTTTTTTATCAAGCTGTAATGTTACTGAATCTATTGTGTTCGATAAGGATATGGGAGGGAAATACGTAACAGGTTTTGACATGTCGCCAATAATGCAAATGGCTGCGGCAAGTGGACAATCTTATAGTGATGACAAGGAGAAAAAAGAAAAAATGGATACTACGATTGTGTTCAACGATTTGTGGAAAACCCATAAAGATAGTATTGCGGCCTTAAATGCAGAGCAACGTGCAGAATTGGAAAAGTTAAAAGGAATGGTTTTGGATATAGAAATGGATGAAGAAAAGAATATTTTTAGATTTAACATGTCTAAGGAATTCAAAAAGTTTGATGAGCTCAAGACTATATATGATCAAACGGATGAGGCTATGAACTATGTAAAAAATCTGGGTAACAAAGCTGGTCAGGCTCCACAAGAGCAAATGGATGAATTGACCAAAACTGAAGAAGTTACATTTTTACTTAAGGGTAATACATTTTCTAGATTTCAACCAGCAACTGCAAAAACTGATGATTTGAACGAAAACGAAGATAGAGAAGTTGAGGTTGAGGATGGTGAAGATGGGTTTAAGGAACAGTTTATGGTGCAGTTTGATGACATGTTAGCTAACTCTTATTATACACTCATTTATACGTTTCCAAAAAGGGTAAAATCTGTTTCTAAGGATAATGCAGTTGTATCTGAAGATGGTAAAACGGTAACCTACAAAGTGCCTTGGAACGCTATAAATGGTGATGCTTCACTTATGAATTTAGATATTGTTTTAGAAGATTAAGATTTGAATAAAACCGTAAAACTTCAAGATTTAGGCTTAAAAGATTTTAAAGAAACCTGGGACTATCAGGAAACGCTTTTTAAAGCCATTTTAGATACTAAAATTAAGAATAGGCGAGAAGATGCAGGCTTAGCAACCGATAACCATTTTCTGTTTGTAGAGCATCCGCATGTGTACACTTTGGGCAAAAGTGGTGACTTATCTAATTTGTTGCTTTCAGAGGAACAATTAGTGGAAAAAGGTGCAACGTTCTATAAGATTAACAGAGGTGGAGATATTACATATCACGGTCCTGGGCAAATTGTCGGCTATCCCATTTTGGATTTAGATAATTTCTTTACAGACATACACAAATACCTCAGATTTTTAGAAGAGGTTATTATCCTTACTTTAGCTGAGTATGGTTTAAAAACCGAGCGCAGTTCTGGCGAAACAGGAGTTTGGTTGGATGTTGGTACTCCATTTGCACGAAAAATTTGTGCCATGGGAGTACGTGCCAGCCGTTGGGTTACTATGCATGGTTTTGCGCTCAACGTCAATGCCGATTTAGGCTATTTTGATAATATTATTCCTTGTGGCATACGTGGTAAGGCAGTAACGTCTTTAAACAACGAACTTGGTTTGGATAAGGTAGATGAAGAAGAAGTGAAAACAAAGATTTTAAAGCATTTTAAAACGCTTTTTGAGGCTGAGTTTGTTTAAGTTTTTAGACGCTTTATTGACTTTAGAATAAAAAACACAACCAAAGCTTGCACAAGGGCATTTAGAACTACAATTACCCAGAACACGTTTGTAGAGTTTTTATAAATACCTTGTTCAGGAAAAAGGCGGTTCCATAAGCTGATTGGGAAGGATATTATCTCATCAATGATATGAATGAAAATTCCGGGTTCTCTATTACCAAAATAATAGGATAATGAAAATCCCAAGGTAATATCGACTAAGAATACTAAAAGAAATATCTTTAAAAATAGCTTCATTATTAGGTATTTAATTCTGCTTTTTCACTTTCGTTAATTCTGCTAACATCAATAAGAGTTTTTCCATTCAGTTTCTGAGCTATATACACAAACTTTTGTCCCCATTCTATCTCCTCTGGTTTGTAAGAAGATCTAGAATATACCATTTGACCAGAAGATTCATCAAATGCTCTGAGCATAGTGATAAACTCAAAATCCTTTTCGTAATAATCGTTTTTGGTTAATCCGTAAAGCGGACTGTTTTTGTCAATAGGATGCACTACGGTCCACATTGATGGGAAAAGCCTAACCTTATCTCTTTCTAAATCCAGTATATGAAAATCTCTTAGTTCCGAGTTTTTTCGCTTCATGGATGCACTAACGTTGATTTCTACGTCCAGTAATTCGTTTTTTTGAGGGTTAACCAGTCTAAACATAAATCCGTTAATGTTTTGATATGGTGCAATTACAGCTTTTTGACTGAACTTAATTTTTGATATAGGCTTAGAAAATCGTCCATAAAGTAAACCTGTGGCCAATGCAAAAAACAGAAGGCCAAGAAGTGATTCTAATGCTGCAACTATATTTGCTGCTAAGCCCAAGGGAGCAACTTGGCCATAACCCAAAGTTGTTATGGTCTGGGCGCTAAAAAAGAACGCCTCCATAAACTGCTCAAAAGGTGATGTGCCATGAATACCAGTTAAATGTTCTATCCCAATAAGGCTGTAAATGGTTGCAAAAAGGGTATTAACAAGCAAATAAGTGAGCACTACAACTCCAAAGAAGTGAGACCATTTCATAGTCACTAGACTATGGAAGAAATTTAAACGCTCAAGGAAGGATATGTTTGTTTTCTCGATGTTAAAACTCCCGTCTTTGTTTAAGGCACGATAGCCTTGTGAGGACAATTTTTCACCCAGACCAAAGTCTTCAAACTCTTCTTGTTTGTGTTTTACCATAAGGCGCTAAATTAAGAAAAAAAGGATGAAGAATTTTTATTGGTTTTCTGTGTTAAAAAACACTTTATAGTAGTGCATTTTCTTCTCTTGGTCATAGCCACGTTCTAGATATTCCGCAGAAGCATCTGGTGCATCAACATCGAGTTTTATCTGTATGTTGGTGTCTAGTTTTATTTCGGTTTTTATTTTTTGTTTTTGCTTTTTTAGTGCAAGTTCAGAAACATCAAATTGGTTTCTAATCAGTACGTTGTTTTCGGTTTCGTAGGTTTTTTTGTAGTCTTCAAAGAGTTGTATTTGGTCTTCTTCTTCAAAGACTTCTTCTTTAAAGGTTTCAATATTTACAATTTCATTTTCTTTAAAGAAGTCTACTGTTTTTGCCAAGAAATTACTCTGTTCTTGTCCGCCAAAATTGGGTTGTAAAACTTCTTTAGAAAACTCTCTACACAACTCAATACAGTTTTTGGTGTGTTGGTTGCTGTCGTCTGGGTATTTAATATTTAGGAAACTTTTAATCCAGTATTGGGTATCGTAAGTATTATTATCAACACTAAACACTATTTTACCTTCCATGTCTGAAGTGTTTAATATTAAACAACCCTTATCTACCTTTTTGGCCTGTATGCCTTTTTGCACCAAAATATCGTAGTTGCCTTCCTCTAAATAGGTCTGAAAAAACTCAGTTTTATTTTCAATTTTATAAATGCCAATAGCATCTACAAAAAAGTCTTCATATTGAATGTTTTCAAAATGACAAACTAGTACATCTCCTGTTTTTATTTGCGCTGAATTGCTTTGCTCGTACAGATGTGTTACGATGTGTTTTGAGGTCTCTACAAAATCAGCTTCCTCTTTAAAAAGTTGGTCAGAATAGGTGTTAATCTCATTAAGACCAACATTGCTATGGTGATGAAAACGATAACTCTCTGCAACACTTACAAACGGTTTTAGTAAGTAAGGCAACATAAGATTGTATGTGGCTTCATCAAAATGCACAGCGGCATCTGAAAAAGCGTTTTTAGTATCGTTGAATTTGTTACCAACCTTGTGAATAATACAGTGTTTTATGGATGCTTTTTGTCGTTTTATCATCAGTGAATAAATAAGAAAATAAGTGTTTGCAATACTACAAAAGGTATGGCTTAAAACTAAAGAAAACGCCAAAATAAATTTGGCGTTTTCAAGACTTAGGGGCTTCGAGATTTGGTTATCGTTATATTTTTATAAACTCTACACGTCTGTTTTGTGCTTTACCATCTGCGGTGCTGTTATCTGCTACTGGATCGCTCTCGCCTTTGCCTTCGGTTGTTAGGCGATTAGCAGAAATATTGTAAATATTTACTAAAGCATCTTTTACAGCTTCTGCTCTGTCTTTTGAGAGTTTTAAATTGGAGTCGTCTGAGCCATCAGAATCCGTGTGCCCAACAATGTTGAGCTTAATGCTATCGTCTTGCATTAACACTTGCGAAATTTGTCTTACAATACCAAGAGATTGTGGCTGTATATTGGCAGAACCCGAATCGAATAAAATACCATTGGTAGAAATTTTTCCTTCGGACATAAGTTTGCGTCTTAGGTCTACACCACCTTCAGCAACTTTGATATTTTTTATGAATACACGTTCTTCACCATCTTTTAATCCGTACACATGAAATTTGAGGTAATTAAGCACGTTGAGCTCTTCGATAAATCTTGGAATATCTACATATTTAACCTCGTTAACCCATAGTCTGTAGCGCTTTTTTGTAACAGAAATAGCAATGTGCGGTTGGTTTTTCACCTCGTCTCTTATGTCTGCAGTTAAGCCAGAGTTAATCATACCACCTTTTCCATTGAAATAGTTATATGTGTCTATGTTAAAAGGTGCGTACTGCCCCAAAGGAAGTGAAACGGATGCATAGTGGGTTTTTCCGTTTGTAAATGTGTTAGCATCACTTAGAATAACATGTAACCTTGCACCAGAGGATGTTTGATTACTTACACCAGAGGTTAGTAAATCAAACTCAATGGTATAGTCTTCTGGTAGTTGGCTAATATCTGGTATAGCATATAGCCTGTAACCCGCTTTTAGCTCAAACCAATTACCTTCAACTTTGTTGAATTTTACTATATTACCAGATCCGTTAGTATTCCATTTACTTGGTAAATCTCCAATGAAATCATTTGAGAAATCATCGAAAAAGAGAAGTTTGTCCCCAGGAACAAAATCGTATTTGCTATACACTTCTAATCCATCAGAAACGTTAGAGGGCGTTTCTTCAATACCAGCTTCATCGTTATCCTCGTTGATACTGTTAGTTTCCTCGTCTGATTTCTCTTCCGATTCTGTAGTACTATTGTCGTCTTCCGACTCGTGTTGACGCTGCCCTAAGAGTAATTCCTTAGCTGTTTTAATGCTGTAGGATAAGGCTTTTTTTGCACGATTCATCTGTAGTGTGGCCTTACCTTGCTTTAATACTCCAACACCATCTAAATCGTTTATAATGTCTGGTGCGCTTTCACTTAACGATGACATCTCTTCAAGCGCTTCTTCAAGGACATCTATATCTTCATCTTCTAAAGGTTTACCAGAAGCTGCGTAACCATCATATTTATAGACTTTGTCGTATAAATCAAAAGACTCCTGAACAAAACTGTCTACACTAGCAACACCAACTCTACTTTTAGGGCGTTTTATTTTTTTTGTTTGGGCTTCAAGGGTAGGAGTAATAAAAAGGAGAATACAAAACGCGAGGGAAATTTTTGTAAAATTCATTTTAAGTAATTGATTAATAGCGCTCTAAAAATAAGAATAACTATTGATACTTAAAAATTAAAACTTAAAATGGTTAATAAGTTAGTGCAATTTGTAAACAACTATTGTTTTATCATCTGCCTGAGTGATGAGCTCTAAACCTTTGCTTTTGTCTAGTTTTTGTAATTCGGCGGCAGAAGTTCCAAAAACGGGAAAATTAGGAATTGGTTTTGCTTGGCTGTCAAATAGATAAACCTTTTTGGACTGCAAATCTGTTGTTGTAATATAGATTTTATCGTTTAGATAATAAATTCTAGGAGCCGTATAAACACCATACTCTAGATCTACTCTTCGCGATTTTATAAAAAGTTTATTCTCGTTCATGGCAACCAGAGTTTTACTTGTGGTAGCTATATTGTGTTTGTCTGTTAAATTAAGATCTTTTTGATTTATTTTTCCTCTAGAGTCCACTTGCACTAACTGGCCTAGAGTGTTAGACGCGGTAAATTTATTTTGATATAGATAAATTTCATTATCTGAGAAACGAATTTTGTCTTCAACATCTATTCTTACATCTCCTTGACGATTCAGTATTTTTAAATTATCCTCTGTAGCAAAAACGATATAATCTTTGCTGCCAATCCTAAAATGTTTTGGTTGTGAAGTTATGCTTTTATCGTTGTTTTTGTATTTGAAACCGTTAACAGTTTTGCCCTTAGCATCGTACATGAGAAGATTTTTTCCTTGTGTTATCAGTAATCTATAGTTTTTGCGTTTGTCGTAATCAAATACTGATAATGGTTGGGTGATTTTATCATTGAATTTTCTTGGGTAAGGTGAAACATCATTGCCATTTCTATCTAAAACATATAGTCGATTGGAAGTTGCAAACGCCAGTTGCAACCTTCCGTTTTTGTACATGTCTATTTGCTCTATTTTTCCAAGTATTTTTCCTTGAAGTTGCTTCTTCCAAAGGATATTGCCAGAATTAGAAATCAGGTACATTACGTTGTTTATATCTTGCACCGCAATGTCGTGAGTATTATTTACATGATTTTGTACCGTTTGAGGTGGGGAAACTATTTGCGCATCTAAAGCTGTTGCAAAAGTTTCTGTAACAGAATTTGAAACGGCTTTCTTTTTAAATTTCTCTATAACTCCGTTGACATGTGCGTAATTGTCTTCGTAAATATACTGAACCACATTGGCATGGAAATTCTTAGTTTCAATATCTAAATGTTCAGAAAGGCCATCATTATTTTTATAGATGAATACCGAAGAATCTTCGCTCAGGTTTTGACTAACATTTTTAAAGGCATCAGAATTCGCAATAGTATTGTTATTAAGAGCATCGGAAAGTGTTGACTTTATTGTTTCGATAGAATTCGAAAAAATGATAAAATCTTCATATTTTGAAAAATAATTAGCTTCTTCGTAACTAATAATCGGTTTTAACCTCGATTTGAAAAAATCAGTATTTCCAAACTCATAAATATCGATATCTCTATAGGTTTCAGAAATTGACTTATCTTCCATGGTTTCAACAACAAGGTCAGCATCCAAAGAGTGGAGGATAAGGGTATTGTCGGCTAAAGCAATTTCATTAGTAAAATTTAAAAATGTTCTAGTACTGTCGGGTGTTTTGGCATTGAGCTTCATTAAATTCCTTTGAAAAATGGAATAGTCATCAAACGACAAGCTCACTAGCGATTTTGTATCTGCAGGAGCTATGTTTAAACTCTTAGTTTTTTGAGGAATGGTCTTTTTAAAGCAGTCTAAAGCTTGGGTTATTGAGTCTGTTGAATTTACAATACCATTATAATATAGGTTATCGTCAGAAAAATTCAAATCGAGTAAAGAATAACCGTTTTCGACGTCTTTAATTACATCAGAGAATAAGAGGTTTGAGTAATTTAATGCTTTTGTTTTAAAGACTACTGATGCAATAGTTTTATTTTCAGCAGTCTCAATGAGAGCATTGAGTTTGTTGCTTTCTTCGCTTGTTTTTATGGTCTTTAAGATGTCTAAATTGTTTGAGGCCGCAAAGACGTTGTTTAAATTTTTATGATAAAAAGCGGTAGAATCAATTTGAGTCCTGGTAATATCAAAAGCTGAGAGTTTTTCAGAAATATGGTTTGGGATAGAGTCTAATACAAATAGAGTAGAGTCGCTTTTTGTTAAAATGAGGTAGTCTGTATATTGTGGGTTTAATAAAGCTACATAAACTTTATTCGTAGTACTTATGTTTTTGAGTACGTCTGATACTTCGGTCAGTTCCTTATTATGTATGCCAGATAAAATTTTATGTGTTTTAAGACTATTGGTAAAATCATTTAGCTCGTTAACAGAAAATACAACTTCAGTTTCGGGAGGTAGGAATTTGTATGGTGATTTTGAAATATCATAGTCTTTTTGGCAAGACACTAAAACTGAAAGTAAAATCAATAAAAATCCAAATTGCTTCATACTATAAGATATATGCACAAATATAAAAAGTTATAAATCTAAACTGTATTGCTCTGGTAATAATCTAAATGATTTTCTGTGGTATTTCGTCACTCCATATTTTTCAATTGCAGCCCTGTGCTCTTTGGTTGGGTACCCTTTGTTCTTTTTCCAATTGTACATGGGGAATTCTTCATGGATTTTCTCCATATATAGATCCCTGTAAGTTTTTGCTAAAACTGAAGCAGCTGCAATGTTGAGGTATTTTCCATCTCCCTTAATAATAGTTTCATGAGGAATGGATTTATAAGGTTTGAACTTGTTTCCGTCCACAATAATATACTCTGGTGTAACATTGAGTTTTGAGATAGAGCCGTGCATAGCTTTTATTGATGCATTCAGAATATTAATGGAATCTATTTCATTTTCATGTATATGTTGTACGGAAAAGCAAATGGACCGTTGTTCAATTAAAGGTTTCAAGAGTAATCTTTTCTTTTCAGAAAGTTGTTTAGAGTCATTCAATAGATTGTTTTTAAAGTTAGCAGGCAAGATAACGGCAGCTGCAGTGACAGGGCCAGCTAAACAGCCTCTACCAGCCTCGTCTGTACCGCATTCAAATTCGAAATTTGAGAATTGAGTTTTTAAAGCCAAAATGTTAAAATTTGAACAAAGTTAAAATTTTAACGCAACCCTTTTACAGTTTTGGTATCTACGTAATGAGTTAAGTGTCAAAAACGCTAATTAAATAATAACTCAATTTTGTTGATGAAATCGCAAAACCATTAACATTTTTTTGGCAAAAACGCTTGTTTATTTAATATTTAATTAAGATGTTTGCAACTAGACTAACTCAAATAATTGTTTTATGAAATTAAAGTTAACATGGTTATTAACGCTTTTTATGGCGTTCGTGATGCAATTTTCTTTTGCACAAGAAAAAATTGTCACAGGTACAGTTACAACTGAGTCGGACGGTTTACCGCTTCCTGGTGCTAGTGTAATTGTAAAGGGTACTTCTAAAGGTGCTCAAACTGATTTTGATGGTAAGTATACTATTGGAGTCAATTCAGGAGATGTTCTAGTTATATCATATGTTGGTATGGAGCCTGTTGAAGTAACAGTAGGCGCATCAAATGTATATGACGTTGTTTTAAAAGAAGGTAATTCTCTTGATGAAGTAATTGTTGTAGGTTATAACACAACAACTAAAGAAGCTTACACAGGTACTGCAACTAAAATTGAAACCGAAAATGTTGAAGCAAAAGCTGTTTCAAACGTTTCTCAAGCACTTAGAGGTGAGGTTGCGGGTGTTAATGTTGTAACAGGTTCTGGTGCTCCAGGTTCTGATGCGACAGTACGTATTCGTGGTTTTGGTTCTGTAAATGGTAACCGTAGTCCATTATATATAGTTGACGGTGCTCCTTATACGAGTGATCTTTCATCAATTAACCCAGCAGATATTGAGAGTATGACAATTTTGAAAGATGCTGCTGCAACTTCTATTTATGGATCTAGAGGTGCTAACGGTGTAATTGTAATTACAACAAAACAAGGTAAAGTTGGAAAAACAGTTGTGTCTGTAGATTTTAAAACAAGTGTTAACACACTGTTTTTACCACAATATGACATTGTAGAGTCTCCTGAGGACTATATTGAAATGTCTTGGTTATCTTTAAAGAACAAAGGAGCTTTGCAAGGGCAATCAGATCCTGCGGCTTGGGCAAGTGCAAACTTGTATGGTTCTGTAGAAGGTATTAACGATGCTTATAATATTTGGAATGCTAATGGGTCTGATTTAATCAACCCTGCTACTGGTGAGTTTAACTCTGGTATTTCTAGAAAATTCACTCCAACTAAATGGGCAGATGCAGCTTTTAGTGACGGACTTAGAACTGAAGCAAACGTTCAGGTTAGAGGTGGTAATGAGAAAACTCGTTTTGCACTTTCTTTTGGATACTTAGACGAAGAAGGTTATGCTATTAAGTCTAACTATACTCGTTATACTACAAGATTAAATGTTGAGCATAAGCCTAAAGATTGGTTGACTGTTGGAAGTAATATCGCTATAACAGGTGGTAGATACACTAACTCATCAGATACAGAAGGTTCTGCAGGTAGTTCAGGTAACATATTTGCTTTAACTGCTACAACACCAACTATTTACGATGTTTTTCTACGTGATACAGATGGTGTTCTAGTTGAGGATCCAATTTTTGGTGGTTACCAATATGATTATGGTAACGAATATGGTCGTAGAGCTTGGAATGCTACAAATGGTATTGCAGATGCTAATTATGATTTAGCAAGAACTGATGTTATGACAGTGTTAGCTAACTTTAATGTTGGTGTAGATATTACTGATTGGTTAAAGTTTGAGACAAGATATAGTGGTCAATATAATACATACAATGGTTCTTCAATGCAAAACCCATTCTATGGAAGTGGTTCTTCTAGTCAAGGTTTCTTATCTAGAACAGAGCGTACAAATATTAACCAGAACTTCCTTCAAATGTTGCGTTTTTCTAAGCAATTTGGGGATCATGGTATAGAGGCTTTCGTAGCACATGAATCTACTGTAAACAGATTTGATTATTTTGGAGCTTCTGCTCAAACAGCAATAATACCTTTCTCTTTAAGTTTAAATCAGTATACAACTTCATTTGGTAGAGCTTCTAACTATACTACAAGAACAAGTTTAGATAGTTACTTTGCAAATGTGAACTATAACTACGATCAAAAATATTTCTTAACAGGTTCTGTAAGACGTGATGGATCATCAAGATTTATCAGAGATAAATGGGGTACATTTGGCTCAGTAGGTTTAGGATGGGTAGTTTCTAACGAAGATTTCTTTGATGTGAAATTCTTAGACTACTTAAAGTTTAAGGCTAGTTATGGTGTAATTGGTGATCAAGGTGTAAATACACTTTACGGTTATAGATTCTTCAGTATCAATACAACTGCAGATGGTTCTATTTCTTACTCACCTACTGGTGAAGCACAAAATGTTGACTTAACATGGGAAACTTCTAAAGTAGCTCAGGTTGGTTTAGAGAGTACTTGGTTTAACGGTTATTTAGATTTAGATGTAGATTACTATGTTAAAAACACTACTAACCTTTTCTTCCAGCAAACATTACCACCTTCACCAGGTGATGATTATATCCTTTACAACGACGGTAAACTGAGAAACAGTGGTATAGAATTTAATGCTACAGTTCAGGTATTCAAGCCATCAAACGATTTTAGATTATCTTTAAATGTAAATGGTGAAATGTTTGACAATGAGATTGTAGAAATGCCTATAGATTTCTCAACTGGTGAACCAAAAGTATTAGATGGTAGATATTCTGCAGGTCATTCATTATATGATTGGTATATGAGAGAGTGGGCTGGTGTAGATCCTGCTACAGGTTCGGCTTTATGGTATTCTTACTATAACGACGTTGATGGTGATGGTATATTTAACGAGGCTAATGGTGATGAAACTATCAATAGTTTAACATTATACCTAGACGAGAATCCAGACGCTAATGTTCAAAGAAGAACAACTTCAACTTATAGTGAAGGAACTCAGAAATATGTTGGAAAATCTGCTATTCCAGATGTAAGAGGTAGTTTCCGTATAAACACTGGTTTCAAAAACTTCGATTTATCTGCTCAGTTCGGATATAGCATTGGAGGTTATGTTTACGACAGTGGTTATGCAAGATTAATGGATAACAGTGACTTAATTGGTACTAGTAACTGGTCTACAGACATGTTAGATTCATGGCAACAACCAGGGGATATTACAAATGTTCCAAGACAATCAGCTGGTTTTAATACAGATGTACAGTTTAATTCTACATCGTCACGTTTCTTAACTAAAGCTGATTACTTATCTCTTAACAACATCAGATTAGGATATAACTTGCCTACTGATGCTGTAGAAGCTCTTAAGCTTACTAAGTTTAATATTTACGTTTCAGGAGATAATTTAATGATGATTAGTGCTAGAGATGGTTTAAATCCAACAACTTTAATTGGATCAGGTAACTCTGGTATATATATGCCAATGACTACTTTTAGTCTTGGTGCAAAAATTGAATTTTAAAAAAAAGTGATGAATATGAAAAAAAAGTTAATTTACGGAATGATGTTAACCTCAATGTTCTTTTTGGGGTGTAACGATGAATTTTTACAAGGAGAACAAACGAATGTTTTGACTTCAGAGACAATAGCAGATTATTCAGATGATTACCCTGCATTGTTAGAAGGATCTTTGAATGGTATTACTAGTTTTATTATTGAGCCTTTTGGTGTAACTGGTGGTAGACATTATGATTTTGGACAAAAGAGTGTAGATATCTGGATGGACATAACTTGTGGTGACATGGCCCTTTCAGGTAGTGCTTATGGTTGGTATAATGATACAGCTAACTTAATTACTCCTGTCGATTTTACACAAGAGGAAAATGAGATTATTTGGATATATTATTACAGAATTATTAGCGTTGCTAATACTGTAATTTCATCTATTGGTGGTAACGATGTGGTACCTGAAAATGATGAGTCTAAACGTATCTTAGGGCAAGCAAAGGCTTACCGTGCGTATGCATATTTCTATCTACTTCAATTGTATCAAAGATCTTATGATCCAGCGCAAGAAGTGTTACCGTTCTACAATATTGATACATACAGTTTAGCTAAGGTTCCTGCAGGTGATATTTATGATGCTGTAATAGATGATTTAACTGATGCTGTTGCGTTGTTAGATGGTTATACTAGAACAGACAAAAATTTAGTTGATAAAACTGTAGCAGAAGGTTTCTTAGCATATGCTTATGCAGCAATGGGTAATTATCCACAAGCTAAGATACATGCAGATAATGTACTTGCTTCTTATTCTTTAACAACAACAGATCAATTGGCATTTCCTGGAGCAGGTTCAGGTTTCAATGATGTAAATACTGCATCTTGGATTTGGGGTTATGATTTGACAGAAGATTTAGGTCATCAGTTAATAGATTGGTGGGGTCAAATAGATTGCTTCACGTATAGTTATGCTTGGGCTGGAGATTATAAATCGATTGATGATTTATTATATTCTCAAATATCAGATAATGATGTGAGAAAAGATCAATTTGGTACAGGTACCGCTGCGTTACAACCTATCAATAAATTCTTTGATCCAGGTCGTACAATTGGAGGTCAATATATCATTACAACGGATTTAATTCTAATGAGAGCAGAAGAGTTTTATCTTTTAAGTGCGGAGGCTGCTGCTAAATCAAATAGTGAGCCAGTAGCTAAAGCAATGATGATAGACTTTTTAACTGCGCGTGTAGGTGCAGCTGAAGCATCAGCTACAATTTCTCCTTTATCAGGTCAAGCTTTACTTGATGAAATTTACTTACAAACTAGAATTGAATTTTGGGGTGAAGGTAAAAGTTATTTAGCAATGAAGCGTAATGAAGCAACTGTAACACGTGGTACTAATCATGTTTATCGTGCTGGTGAGTCATTTGCATACGATTCTGATGAAATGAGTTTCCAAATACCTGAAGTTGAGATTAATAACAACGGTCTTATTACTGGACAAAACTAAAAAAACGAATTATTATGAATAAATATTATAGATATTTTGCATTATTAACAATGGCTTTGGTCTTTTTCAACTGTGAACAAGATAATGATTCAGAGCTATCTAACTATGTAGGTTTTGAGCAAGGCCCAATAGCCTATACTGTAGATAATAATACAACAGGAACATTTGAAGTTGTTGTGGCTGCTAGTGAAGTTTCAAGTTCAGATCGCACCTTCAATATAGTTGTTGATGACGCTTCAACATTGGCTAGTCCTTATACAGTACCTTCTACAGTTACTATACCTGGAGGTTCAAATGTTGGTACAGTACCAGTTTCTGTAACAGATAATGATGATTTACAATTTGTAGCTCAAACACTTATTTTAGATTTTCCAGATGAAGCAGGTATGGATTTTGGTGAACCAGTAACTTTAAATTTTACTGAAACTTGTTTAGAAACAATAGTAACATTTAATATTACTTTAGATAACTGGCCAGAGGAAACTACATGGGAAATTTATGACCTGAGTGGAACTCCTACAGTTATTGCATCTGGTGGACCATATGCAAATCCAGCTGATGACTATGCAGAATTATCTTTTGATTTCTGTTTAGCTTCTGGTAACTATGGAGTTGTGGTATATGATTCTTATGGTGATGGAGGGCCAACATTTAGTATTACTACAGCAGCAGGTACTTTAGTGGCTGATACTACTGTTGGTGGAACTCAAGCTTCTGCAACATTTACTGTTAATTAGATGATAAATTTATATAGCAATTTATAAATTGGCTAAAAGCCACCTCATAAAGAGGTGGCTTTTAATTTTTATTTAAGATAGGACTTAAAAAAATATCTTTATATTGCAAAGAAATTTTCAACACAAATGAACATGAGAAAAATTCTACTTTTTGCTGTATTACTTTCTGTTTATGGGTCTTATTCTCAAGAATTAAAAAGTAATATTTCTGAAGAAAATAAACAACTCTTAGCAGAACTTAATGAACAAGAGGATTTAAGAAATACAAGAGTTAATACCTTTTTGTTAAATAATCCTAGCGTTAAAGCCACATTGATAAATGATGAATCTAGATTAATGTACATATATGATGTGTTTAATGGCAAGCCGATTTACAAATCCACTGACAATTTAGAAGCTGCTAAGGCTACAAAAACAGCTGAACTTTGGGCTGGTGGTAGCTTGGGATTAAATTTAGATGGTACAGGTATGACTGTTGGTGTTTGGGATGGAGGACCAGCAGACAACAATCACACAGAGTTTCAAAATTCTACTAACACGGCGACACGTGTAACCATAATCGATGCGGCTGTAGTTGATGGTGATACTGGTTTTAGTACGCATGGAACACATGTTACCGGAACTATATCTGCTAAGGGAGTAAATCCTAACGCTCACGGAATGGCATCTAATATTAGTGTTAAATCATATAATTGGACTAATGATGAATCAGAAATGATTTCTGCTGTTAATGCAGCAACTAACCCTATTATATTATCAAATCATTCCTATGGTGTACCAATTGACCAAGATGGTGGTACGCAACTTGATGCTTCATTTATAGGAGCATATACTCAAGATGCATTTGATGTGGATAATATAACCAGAAATAATCCTAAATATTTACCAGTATATTCTGCAGGTAACTCTGGGCAAACTAGTTACTCAGGTGGTATGCTATCAGGTTATGATAAACTTACAAATGATAAGAATGCAAAAAATAGTTTAATCGTTGCTAATGCTAACCCTACGGCAGCTGAGCAGCCGCTTTTTAGTGGTAACTATGAATTAACAAATTTGGTTATAAACCAAAGTAGTAGTCAAGGTCCTACGGATGATTTACGTATTAAACCTGATATTGCTGCTGATGGAACAAATTTAGAATCGCCAACTCCAAACGATACATATTCAACGTCTACAGGAACTTCCATGTCAGCACCTAATACTACTGGTACTTTAGCACTCTTACAACAATATTATAATCAAATAAATGGCGAATATATGAATTCTGCGACGCTTAAAGCTTTAATTTGTCATACAGCTATTGATGATAATGCAGCTATTGGTCCAGATCCTAAGTTTGGTTGGGGGTTTTTAAATGCTAGAGTTGCCGCACAAACTATAAATGCAGCAGACAACTCTCAAGCTGTTGTCGATGAATTAACCTTAGATCAGGGTGCTACATACACTTTTACTTTTTCTGCTCAGGCAGGGGAGAAGTTGTCTGCAACTATATGTTGGACTGATATGCCGGGTAATATAGCTAATGGTCCAGCTAATGACCCTACACCAAGATTAGTAAACGATTTAGATTTAAGAATTTCTGATGGAACAACAACTTATATGCCATGGAAGCTGGATTTTTCTGGTAGTGCATTTACCAATTCAAAAGGAGATAACATTGTTGATAATATAGAGAGGGTTGATATTGAGGTTCCTACTACAGGTATGTATACATTAACTGTTTCACACAAAGGCACGTTACAGGGAACTGAAGGAGGTCCTTTCGACCCTCAAAGCCAAGATTATTCTTTAATAATTACAGGTAATAACCTAACTTTAAGTGTGGATGAAAATGACCTTGCTAGAAAACTAGCAGTATATCCTAACCCATCTAATGGAACTTTTACTATAACATTTGAATCTAATTTAAATAGTGTAAATAACAATGTAAAAGTAGATGTTTACGATTTACAGGGTAGATTAGTTTATAATAACAACTATGCTAATACTTCATCAATTTTTAAGGAAACAATTACAATGGAAAATGCTAAAGCAGGTGTTTACATGGTCAACATTTCTGAAGGACATAGAACAACTTCACATAAATTGGTTATAGAATAATTTTTAATAATAAATAAAAAACAAAGGCCAACATATATTTGTTGGTCTTTTTTTGTGTTAAGTAAATTGTAATTCTTCTCGTTAAAACAATAATTTATAGTTTACTTTGTTTTTAGTTTATATTTAAATAGATGCTACGTAATATTCTCTTAACCCTTATTTTTAGTTTCTTTATAGCTAATGTCAATGCTCAGATTGAACTGAATAGCACTAACGCTCCCAGAGGTTCGCGGAACAAAAATGATTCTACCGACGCAAAAAGATCTCGAGGCTTTAAAGATGTTGCATCTATAGATATGTATTTACGGTTTAATACTGAAGTAGATACATCTATTGTTGATACCACTTTAACAATAAAAAAGGATTACAGGTTTAACTACCTTCAGAAGGATAACTTTGGTTTAATGCCATTTGCCAACATTGGCCAGACATATAATTCTTTGAGTTTTAACTCTATCAATAATAATACTAATCCTTTGTTTGGAGCCAGAGCAAGACATTTCAATTATTTTGAAGAAGAAGACATAAAATATTATGAGGTACCTACGCCATGGACAAGGCTAACGTACAAAACAGCTTTTGAACAAGGGCAAATGCTAGACGCCTTTTTTTCAGTAAATCTCTCTAAGCAATTTAATTTTTCAATTGCTTATAAAGGATTAAGATCTTTAGGTAATTATCAAGATGCACTTACAAGCACCGGTAATTTTAGATTTACAACAAATTATCAAACCAAGAATAAAAGGTATAAAGCCAAAGGTCATATCGTAATGCAAGATTTACTCAATCAAGAGAATGGAGGAATTAGAGATGAAGATATCGAAAATTTCACCTCTGGTGATGAAGAGTTTTTGGACAGATCTGTTTTTGATATGAATTTTGAAAATGCTGAAAGTATTTTAAAAGGCAAGCGATTCTTTTTAAATCATTCCTACGATGTGTTTAACAAAAAAGATTCAATTAGTAACAATAGACTAACTGTTATAAATGAAGTGTCTTTTGAAGACAAATATTTTCAATACTATCAAAACTCACCTTCCATTGATTATTTTGGGGATTCTTTCACAGGTAGGATTAATGATAGGGTTACAATCGAAGACTTTAAATCAAAAGTATATATTGAATATCTTAATGATCTTTTGGGTAAAGTTAGTTTCGGTATCAACTATACAGATATCAATTATGGATACGATAGTGTAGTTTTGTTGGCTAATGAAATGATTCCAAACAGAATTAAAGCTAATTATTTTGGAATAGATGCATCATATAGTAAAAGTCTCAAATCTATAAGTCTAAACAGTAAGGCAGGTTTGAATTTATCGGATGAGTTTGTAGGAAGTTATGTTGACGCAGAACTTAGATTGAAAATAAACAATGATATAAATGTTTCTGGAGGTATCAATATTGGATCGAGATTACCTAATTACAACTACCTTCTATATCAAAGTGATTATACTAATTATAATTGGTATAATTTAGATGAATATAGAAATATAAATACCCAACAGGTCAGATTTAATGTTGAGTCTCAAAAAATCTTCAATGCCTCTTTAGATATTTCTAATGTTGAAAATTACACTTACTTTAATTTGGCGGAAGTTAATAGTGATAATATTAAGGTAATTAAGCCGCAACAGTATAATAGTTCAATACAGTATTTAAGACTAAAAGCACAAAGGGAATTTAAAGTAGGTAAGTTTGCGTTGGATAATACAATAATGTATCAGAATGTTTTAAGTGATGCTGAAGTATTGAATGTACCAACCTTCATAGCTAGGAACACACTTTATTATTCTAATTATATTTTTAAGAAAGCTATGCAACTCCAAACAGGAGTGACCTTTAATTATTTTACAGAATATAATATGAATGGATATGATCCTTTGCTTGCAGAATTCTATACTCAAAATACAACTAAGATTGGAGGTTTTCCAAGATTAGATTTTTTTATCAATGCCAAAGTAAGACAGACGCGTATTTTTTTCAAAGCAGAGCACTTTAATTCTTCATTTACTGGTTACGATTATTTCTCAGCGCCTAACCATCCCTATAGAGATTTTACTATACGTTTTGGTTTAGTCTGGGATTTCTTTTTATAGTTTACCAAATTATTTTTTGATAGATGTATTTGTCCGTCAGCTCCTTAAGCTGCGTAATAAAATTTTTCTTCAATAAAAGGTTAAAAAGTATTTGGTAGTAAAGAAAAGGGTTATATATTTGCAGCCCCTTAACGGATACAATGCGACGAGTTAGGGTGCGTTCATTCTCAAGAAAAGGCATCGAAAAAAAATAAATTTAAATTTTTTCAAAAAGATGTTGTGGGAATAAAAAAAGGGTTTTATATTTGCACCCGCTTAACGAAATAAGGTTAAGAAAAAGTAAAGAAAAAGTTCATTAACATATTGAATTGACAGCGTAAAAACCAACTGGAAACGGTTGGTAAAAACAAGAGAATAGATCATTTAGAGTACTGAGATAATTCCTATTAAGTTGTTAAGAGAATAAGTCGCAAGACTTAAAAATTTAACGATGAAGAGTTTGATCCTGGCTCAGGATGAACGCTAGCGGCAGGCCTAACACATGCAAGTCGAACGGTAACAGGAAAAAGCTTGCTTTTTTGCTGACGAGTGGCGCACGGGTGCGTAACGCGT